>JAUXBJ010000224.1 GCA_030619425.1 bacterium | reverse complement strand
TAACGAACATATTGGCCGTTCCGGAGACGATTTGAACGGAAAGAAACGTTACTAACGAAAACGACCTCCGACACCACAACTCAGAACGACGGCAATGCAGATTATGACACAGCCTGGAAGTCGAAGGGTGAGGTGGGATGACTATGGCACAGCATAATAATGGTGGTAAATGGCAACTCCGGTGTGGACATCGTACAAGAACTCGGCCGCAGCGTCGCCTGTGGTCGAGTTGGAATACAGCCGCCACACAAGCCGATATCCGGTGCGTCTGGCGTATATCATCAACTCCGAGTCATGCACCTCAGTGTATCCCATCTCATCCGGGTGGGAGTCCAGGAACTTCCGGATAGCTTCCGCCTCGCTAAAGTCCGGCGTCACCGAGACATCAAGCGACACCTCAGGATCGAATGTCATCCATGCCACATACACTCTATCAGGAGCATATACCTGAAAGCCAGCCCGCTTATGGAAAACCGATACACCGTGATATATCTGACCCAGATTCACCGTCGCCCTTCCTGTGGTGTCACTATCGACGTGTACAAACCTCAACTGTGACGCGGGGGCGGTTATCCCGTACTCATCACCATGAACCTTTAGCCAGTCCAGCACGGTGACAAGGGCGATAGTATCCGCAGGAGTCAAAAGAGTGTTTGGGGGAAACCAGGTATCCGGATAAGAATCCGGTGGGTCGTCAAACTTCGTTGGCGAACGATCACAGGCACTAAAGAACGTCAGCGCTAGAACGGCGCAAACAGCGAGCACAAAAACCGTACGCATAGACGACCTCCGAATCCTCGAGAGTGTGAACAAAGCGATCCTACAATAAATTATACAATCGGGTCCGTGATTCGTCAAGAACAATTTCGCCTGTGGCGACCGACCTTCTGTCTGTCGACGGGTGGTCCACCCGCCGCCGCGGGCTGTGGGATAGGTTAGGGAAGAGAATGAGATTGCCGCTTGACTTTCGGCGTTGTTCAGGCTACCGTAGCAATCTACGCAGAGTAACTAAATAATGCCGAACCTGAGTTTCAGACGAAAAGTTGGTATTGCCGGTCGAATGCTCAAGAACATCTCAATCGGTAGGCCTATCTGTGTCTCATTCGAGATGACCTATAACTGCAACGCCAATTGTAAACACTGCGACCTCGGCGATTACGTCGAGGAACCCCGGCTTGACCCCGAGCTGTTTGCTCGTCGCTTTCGGGAGTTAAGACCTGTCGTTGCCTTGATCTCGGGCGGTGAGCCGACTTTGCGAAAGAATCTGGCCAGCACCATCCGGCGCATGCGCCAGGAGGATCCGATACCGGTTTTCATGATTACCACCAACGTCCAGAACCTGAATGAACAAAAGTATCTTGAACTCCGAGAAGCAGGGATCGACGAGTTTTCGCTATCTCTGGATTATCCCGATGAACGTCAGAATGAATTCCGGGATCTCAAGAACAACTTCGAGCACATTTCAGAGTTGGTCCCGAAGCTGGCCCGTCATGACAATAACGATATCGTGCTGGCGTGTGTTGTACAGAGCGATAATTTTCGTGATTTACCCCGTATCGCGGACCTGGCCAAGAAGTGGGGGGTGGCTGTGAATTTCAGTACCTACAACTCCCTGCGCACTGGAGACACCGACTACCTGGTTAACTCAAAAGCGAACTTGGATGAACTTCGAGGGATTGTGGATGACCTGTTGGAAATGCAGAGAGACGGCTATATGATTCATTCGTCCAAGTGGACTCTCCAGCAGATGATTCGGTTTTTTGAGGATGGTCATCAGCCCAACTGTAAGGCCGGGAAGCGATTCTTGATGGTCAATCCGTGGGGTCAGCTCACACCGTGCGGGATGATTCGTGATACATATGAGTCCCAGAAAGATCTGGTCAGAGAGTTTTCCAACAGCAACACATGCGATGAATGCTATACCTCCATTCGAGTGAACTCTGAAAAAGCCCTGGTTAGAATGTTGTTCGACGCGCTTCGTGTCGTACGCAAGAAATAGTCGGCGCCACCCATCGACACTTGTCAAGAGTTACACCGCTTTCTTAAGACCAGTCAAGTAAGTACCTGAACATCAACCCCAGACTGATATATCGTACGAATCGACCTGCCACCATTAGACAGAAGAATGGCACGGCTGGATATCGTTTGGCTCCGGCGGCGGCATATACAATGTCACAGGGTATCGGTGAAGCAGTCCCAACCAATAGGATCCAGGTGACATACATCTTGGACTTCCCATGTGTCCATGGATGCTTGAGTATGCGCGGGAATCTTCGTTTCGCCCAGGAGGTGTTCGAGAAGAAGCGTCCAATAGCAAAAGTTGTTATGGATCCGACAGCGGAACCGAGCGCCATCACCGTTGCTAGCCTGAGAATACCATAACCGAGCAGTAATCCGGACGGCACATAGCACCAAACCGGCAGAACCACAGGTGTACAGGAGATAGAAGTGATTAAGAAAAGAACCAGGTCCACCCTGTCTTGCCCATGACGCATCATTAGTTGGGAGCCAAACTCGCTTATATCGCTCTTGAAGACCCAGAACATAACTGTACTGGCGATTACAATCCAGATCGTGATGAGAAACGACGCATTGCTCAGTTTGCTCTGATTGAGATCATTACCTTCAGAGTCATCATTCGACGAGTCAATAGGAGTGGACACCGATTCTGAGGACTTCGCCATGAGAGACTTTCAACTGTAGTTCTCGCTCCTCAGATTCAGAGGAGCTCCATGGAGAGCATCGATTCCAATGATCCCGAATTCATCTATAGTATGAAATGGGCTGTATTGCCATTTCTACTACATCGTAAAGCGGAACCTGAACACATGGTCCAAATAACGTGTTACAAGGGCGACTGTCAAAAGACTTTTTTGGACACCTTTCGACTCCGCTCAGGGTGACACGGTCAAGCCGTGTTTCTCGCGCTACGCGCGTTGCAATGACGCGGTTGTTCGTGTCTTGCGGACATCCCCGTCTGCGGCGCTGCCACATGCACTCATGGTCGGTGCACGAGGACGTACACCGCGCGCGACAGTGAAATTCACTTTGGAGACCAGAGATATTTCTGAAAGTCGATCGTGCCGGATCGGTCGAAGGTAACTCCCTCCGCCTCCAGAAGCGCCCGTTGGAGTTCATAACCGGAGCCTGGTTTCAATGATATCCGTCCCTGCGAGTTGACGACCCGATACCAGGGGAGTTCTTCCTTTTCGGAAGAAGAGTGGAGAGTACGCACTACCTGCCTCGCTGCTCGCGGCGACCCGGCCAGACCGGCCAATTGTCCATAGGTAGCGACCTTCCCTTCGGGGATCTTCTTGACCAAAGCAATAACACGTTGGTGAAATGTCGCAGGCATCGTCACTCTCTATTTATCGGACACACGGAATGTCGTCATCGGTGGTTGTCCAAAATTCTTAGTAAGTCTAAGCCATCCGTGGACAAGAAACAAGTTACGAGTGACTTTCCTGTCAGACCCGTGAGTCCCGCTGTCCGTTGGTCCCTGTTGACTCGATCCAGTCTCGGATGCAGGGTTTTGCACTCACAGCCCGCGGACAACAGCGAGAACAGGCCTTCGGGCATGAGCGGGCTTAGGATTTTCAGGACGTTCATGGCTGTATCCCCCGATCAGGCAAGCGATTACGGACCGATAAAGCTCGCGACAAGAACTGTTCAATAATCGATCACTTGGCGGCCTGCGCTTTGCTCAATCAAGCTACCAGATTGATCGGAAGCGGGTACAACACAGATCGGATTGCTGTTGCTACCCGTCCGGCGTTGATGACAAGGAGTGAGCATGTCGATCAGAAAACTTTTAGATGCGGCGCAGATCAGTTTTGTGGTTGGAGCCACGCTGTATCTCGGCTTCGTCCTGATGGAGCTGACCGTGCCGCTTATCTTCGAATTCATGTCCCCATAGTTTGCCGCACACCTTCACTCACCGACTGTGCCTACCCCCTGCTAACTAAAGGATATGCCCACGTTGTGGCAGTGTGATCTTCAGTTCGCCCCGTATGAAAGTAGTTTCCCGCCGGGTCTGAAGACCCGACGGGCACAAGACTGGTTAAGTCTAATCCAGGAACAGAAGAATCGTTACGGGTTGCCCCAGATCTTCAAAGTTACGCGCCGGTTCTTGGAGGCCGCACCGCGTTCATCGGGCATCGAAACCGGTTTGGTCTTGCCGTACGACATCACAAACATCCGATAGAGCGAGATGCCGAAACGTTCCGCCAGAAACCGCTTGGCGGCGTCGGCCCGTTTCTCACCGAGCATCAAGTTGTACCTGGCCGAACCGGTGCCGTCGGTGTGACCCTCGATTTCAAGCAATGAGCCGCCGTGCTGTTCCAGCTTTTGCCCGGCTTCGGTGAGTATCTGTTCCGCCGTGGCGGTAACATCCCAACTGTCGAAATCGAAGTTGATTACGCCGGACCAGATGATCTGGTAGTTCTCGAATCCCTTGGCCTGATTGATAGCCATGTCCGTCTTGGTGGAAAGCTCGCTCGCCAGCGTTTTTAGTTTCGCGACCTCGGCAGCGTTCGTGTCGGTTTTGTCGCGCACCGTCGCAATTTGTGCCGACGTACGACCCTCGGATTGCACGATCTGTTCCTCGACAAAGGCTTTGTTTACCCCGCAACCGGCAACCAGGAGGGCCAGCGCTACACACAGGGTGAGTGATACGATTT
>JAUXBJ010000054.1 GCA_030619425.1 bacterium | reverse complement strand
GCCTTCAAATCCATGATGATCGGCCAGATCACAGACTCTATGCTGGGCCACCTCC
This sequence comes from bacterium, assembly GCA_030619425.1. GTDB lineage: Bacteria > Zixibacteria > MSB-5A5 > GN15 > FEB-12 > JAJRTA01. Next base: position 7,912 of record JAUXBJ010000054.1, on the reverse strand, counting down.
AGATCCACAAACGCGGTTATGTGGCCTCCATAGATAATCTTCCCCTCCATCTGAACCTCGGCAGCGCGGATATGCAGAAACTCGACGCAGCGCTGGACGCACTGGACGAAGTAGAGGCCTACTCTGGGCGCATCAAGTTCGGAGGGATGCTCAGCAACTTCGAGGAGACGACCAACATTCGCCTGAACGGCGTCGATCCGGCCCGGGAGATTCTGGCGTCGCCGCTTCTGCCAAAACGATTCCTGCAGGGGGAGACGTCGGACGGCTTGCTCAAACCGGGTGAAATCCTGATGCCGGAACTGCTGGCCCAGGGAATGAACGTGAAACTGGGGGCTACCGTGGTGGTGGTTGCTACCAACCAGGATGGTTCGGTGAATGCCAAAACGTTTATCGTAAGCGGTATCCTCGAGGGAATCTCCGGACCCGGTGGGCGAGACGGCTACATCCACCTTGACGACGCCCGGGAAATCCTTCGCATTAAGGAAAACGAGGCTAACGAATACGCCATCCGCCTCAAAAATCCTGATGCGCTGGAGAGCGTAGGAAAACAACTGGCGGTAGGTTTGGGGGGGGAGTTGAACAAGCAGGGAAAACCGAAATACGAGATCCACACCTGGGAGAAGCTCTCTCCTTTCTACAATATAGCCAGAATGATCGATATGATGACCCTTTTCATCAAACTGATGCTCATTTCCATCGTGCTGGTCAGCGTGATGAATGTCATGATCATGGCGGTCTTCGGGCGGATCAGGGAGATCGGGACCATTGCCGCCGTCGGGACCAGCCCCGGGAAGATCCTGTCGCTCTTTTTGGTCGAAGGACTCAGCTTAGGTATACTGGGATCTGTTGCCGGCGCCGCTCTCTCTCTGGCGGCGATCGCTGTTCTCCAGGCCAGCCCCCTCACTTTTGACTTCGGCCGCCAAAAGGGCCTTTTGTTGTCTCCGACGCTGGATCCGATGGAAATCGTCGTCGTGTCGCTGCTCGTTGTCATAATATCGACGCTCGCCAGCCTGCAGCCGGCGTATAAAGCATCACGAATGGAACCGGTCACGGCGATGCGACAAGTATAATGGAGCCGGATAAAGATAAGGCGGTACTGCCAGCCAAACGACACGAAGGAGCGGGAAGATGAATAAAATCCTCGCCGCGATCATAATTGCAACTGCGTTAATCGGTATCTCTCCGCTGACCCACGCCCTCGACGGAGAAGCGATCCTGCATCAGGTAGACCGCAACCTCAATCCCGAGTCCTACGAGATGTACCGCAAGCTCATCAACATCGAGCCGGACGGCAGCAAGAAGGAATTCGTGCTCTACACGATCAAGAAGGGTCAGGATCGAATGGCTGCCCTCTTCCTTTCACCGGCCAGTGAGAAGGGAAGAAGTACGCTCCGCCTTGAGGACAACATGTGGCTCTACCTGCCCAACATCGGCAAGCCCCTTCGCATCACCAGCCTGCAGTCGATCGTCGGTGGCGTGTTCAACAATTCCGACATCCTGAGACTTGATTTTTCGAACGAGTATTCCGTCGATTCGTCCAGCGAGGAGGAGGACCACTATATACTGAAGCTCAAGGCGAACTCAGGATCGGTGGCCTACGAACGGCTCGTGATGCTGGTCGACAAGAAAACCGTCATCCCCACAGAGATTCGGTGTCACGCATCGACGGGAATTCTGATAAAGACTCTCCACTACAGCGAGACCAAGGATTTCGGCGGCGGACTCGTCCGACCCAGCGTGCTGGAGACGGACAGCCCCCTGCAGAAAGGGTATCGCTCCGTGATGGTGTTTGCCGAAATCAAGGCCCGCGAGTTCAGCGACGAGACGTTCACCCTGAACTTCCTGCCCCGGATTGACGAGCTGCGGTGACTCTCATTCCGCAGCGATTAGTTGTAGCAACCGTCGCGGCGGGGCTCTCTCTCATCTTGGCGATATGCCGTCCGGTTTCCGCCCAGGAGGCGAGCCGTTCTGCCGGGGTTGACGACTTTTCTTTCGACATCAAGGAGTTCACAAAATCCCCGTGGTCGCTCGACGGCTACCTGCAGGGAAATGTGGACTATGCGGGGCTGGATCGGGATGCTGCGCTGTACCGGCTCGGTTTTCTCGGGCAAGAGGAGGATGCCTATCGTCTGCAGGGCGGCGTGGAACTCCAGGCGGGGCTCACCTTTCAGCAAGGACCATTCAAGGCGTATGCCCTCGGCATGTTGCAGCAGAGCCATGACGGCAAGGAATGGCACGACGACGCCCTTCTCTACGAGGGCAACCTTTCCTGGCAGGTCAGTTCCAACGCTTACGTTACCGTGGGGAAAACATTGCTGCGGTGGGGCAAGGGGTACGCCTGGAACCCCACCAACTTCGTCGGCCGGAGCAAGAATCCATCGGATCCCGATCTGTCGCTGGCCGGTTATTGGGTGGCGCTTGCGGACATCGTGAAGAGCTTCTCCGGACCGCTCAAGACCGTCGCTTTCACCGGGGTGCTCCTGCCGGTTTCTGACGATATCAACTCTGCTTTCGGCGAGGAGCATCACGTCAACGTGGCCGGCAAACTCTACCTCCTGCTCCACGACACCGACATCGATCTGATGGCCTTGTCTTCGGGAAGCCGAACCGTTCGGTATGGTCTTACCGTTTCCCGGAACATCACCACCAACTTTGAAGTGCATGGAGAAGCGGCGCTCATAACCGATTTCGAGAAAAGAGTCGTTGGTGCAGACGGAATCATCACGCCGGATGAGTGTGATGCCTTTAGTTTTCTGGCGGGAGTCCGCTATCTGACGCCCACCAATACCACGTTGATCTTCGAGTATTACCACAATGGGAAAGGATATACCGAGAAGGAAGCCGAGGATTTGTTTCGTTTTATCGACGATGCCGATGACTCCCGACTGATTGCCGCCCGCCCCGACCTTTCGAGTTACCAACTGCCCAACTTCATGCGGAATTACCTTTACCTGAAGGCATCCCAAAAAGAACCCTTCGGATGGCTTTACGTGACCCCCGCTCTGTTCAGTATCCTGAATCTGGATGATGGTTCGTTCAATCTCATTCCTGAAGTCAGCTACAGCGGTGTTGAGAACCTGGAGTTGCGGTCCCGGTTCAGTGTTCTGTTCGGAGGCGATGACACCGAGTACGGCGACAAGGTAAACGACTGGAAGATAGAGTTTCGTGCACGCTACTTCTTCTGAGATGACATGTGCCGAGCGGCCCATCCGCGTGGAGGCTGTCAGAAGTTCGCCACACCAAGGTAACAGAGGGCATTGTTCACAAGGACATCACGAACGATTTTCACTATTGCGCACGGATGGGGCAACACGTTATCCTTCACTACTGCCGAAGTGGTGGGAATGCAACCCACCAGGGACCTAAAATCCGAAAACCCAAGAAACGTACGTGATTGGCCGTCAGCGCATTACATATTGTGTCAACCACTTACTTACGCAAAAAAAGTTGCCATCAAACAAACAGTATCTTAGTTTTCAGTTCCACCTGTCCGAATTGTCTTTGAACGTACAGAACTGACGGCTGTGCCGCAGTTCATCACGGCATTAACTGGGAAAGGCAGTTGAACATGAATGAAGAAAAGTACATAAGAAAAGCTGAGTTCAACACGAAGGTGTGTACTTATTGGTTGTTATCCGGGGCTCTGATTCTGGTCTACACCATCGTTGGGATCCCCTTGCTGCTTCTCTGGTTTCCAATCGGCTTGGTGTTCACCAAACGTTACCTGGATAGGATGAGCTGCCTGCTGACTGATAAGGCACTCAAGGTCAGAAAAGGAATCTTCATTCGAACCGAGAAGACCATCCCGCTCGAAAAAATCACGGACATGGGAATGGTCCAGGGACCCATCATGCGTCATTTTGGCCTGTACAAACTTACTGTAGAGACAGCAGGTCAGTCTGCGCAAGGTGCTCTGGTTTCGCTGACGGGCATCATAGATGCGAAATCGTTTCGGGAAGCCGTCTTGAATCAGCGCGATGTTATTTCTGTGGCCTCATCCCGTTCGGCTCCTCCGGAAGTGAGTCAGGAGCCGATTGGCGCGAGTTCTTTGCTGTCGGAAATCAGAGACTCTCTGCTGCGTATTGAGGTGAAACTCGAGAAAAGAAGCAATAGCTGAGCTTAGCAGCCAATGAGCTGCGGCCTATCGTGAATGGCTGAGATTCCTGCAGAAATAACCTTGAACTTCTGCTGTTCGTGCTGTATCATTACCGCTTATGGATCCAGTGTGTAAACCGCTCAGAACGGCAGACGTAGTTGGGTGTGACAGTGCCTAACGACGAAACCGTAATGAACCGCAGACGGACCATTGCCATCTTTCTGGTGAGCTTCGTCATGCTCTTTGCGGAGATTGCCCTAATCCGCTGGCTGTCAACCGAAGCAAGGATCTTCGCCTACGTCAACAATCTCGTACTCCTCTCGTGTTTCCTGGGGATCGGCCTGGGTTGCTATTTCTCCAAGCGAAAAATCCTTATCTGGGTCACAGCCATAGCGCTGGCGAGCCTCGTCCTAATGATCAAATTGCCGCTGGTTTTCCAGATACAGGGCCGGGAGCTTCATATTTTCAGAGACGTTCCACTCCTACTCAGCGCTTTCACTGATTCGCTTATATGGCAGGAGGCCAGCTCGGGCTATACCTTTCATATGACCGTTCTTGGAATGATCTCTACGCTCGTAATATTCTTCGCCGTACTCGTGGTTTTTGTGCCTTTGGGCCAGCTTCTCGGCCGCTTGCTGGATGACCATAGAAACACCGTTGTCGCCTACTCAATAAATGTCGCTGCCAGCCTGGTGGGAATTTGGTGCTTTGGCGCCTTCTCTCTTATCTACAGCCCACCCTGGGTTTGGTTTGCCGTGATCGTGCTCCTTCTGTTGACACTCAGCGTGTTCGATTCGGATCGTTCTCGATTGAACTACATCTCCATTCTCGCACTGGCGGCGACCGTGGTCTTCATGGCCCTTTTCCCTTCCGACGGGCGTGATAGTATCCGGACTGTGTGGTCCCCATACCAGAAGCTCGAACTACACTCCATGGTATACCGCGGTCAGGCCTTTGACCGGGGCTATATGGTGACCGTAAACAACACCGGTTACATGTCCCTGATGGACCTGTCCGATCGATTCGTCAGTGAAAATCCGACTTTTTTTAGTGACTCGAAAAGGCGGCTGTCGCAGTATGATATTCCTTACCGGTTCAAGAAGGATGCTGAGCGGGTGCTGATTCTGGGAGCCGGCGCCGGCAATGATGCCTCCGGCGCGCTGAGAAACAACGTGGCGGCAGTCGACGCCGTGGAAATCGACCCCGGCATTCACCAAATCGGGCTGGATTATCACCCCGAGAAACCGTATTCCGATCCCCGGGTGAACGTCATTATAGACGATGCGCGTTCTTTTCTTAAGAGGTCGCAGCAGAAGTATGATGTCATTTCGTTTGGCCTTCTGGATGCCCACACCCATTCTTCAGCCTACAACAACACCCGCATCGATCACTATGTCTACACTCTTGAGAGCTTTCGGGAAGCGAGGGAGAGGCTGCAGGATGACGGAGTCCTGACCGTGGCCTTTGATGCCCAAAGGCGATGGATTAGACAGCGTTTGCATGACTTGCTCCAGAAATCCTTCGGGTTTCCTCCGCTTGTCTTCACGTACCCACCTGGTCGATACGGTTGGGGCGGCTCGGTCTTTGTAATAGGCAAGGACAGCACCGTTGTAAGCAACGCCCTAAAAGAGGATCCGCAGTTGGCACGGTTTACAACAAACTTCAAGGCATATCTCACCAGTGTCGACTCCGATGGCTCCAGGATCAAGCTGACCGATGATGACTGGCCCTACCTTTATCTCGAAAAACCCGGCATCCCCAATATGCACTTGTGTATTATGCTTGTCCTGTCCATCCTATTTGTGATAGCGAAAAAAGTGGTCATGGGAAAGGGCCGAAGGCTCGATCTTCACTTCTTCTTCCTCGGAGCGGCCTTTCTGCTGCTGGAGTTCCAGAACATCAGCAAATCCGCCCTGCTGTTTGGATCGACTTGGATGGTGAACTCGTTCATTTTCACCGGTATCCTGATTCTGATCCTCCTGGCCAATCTGTTCGTGTCGGTCTTTAGAGTGAGTAACTTGAAACTGGTCTATCTATTCCTGGGCCTTTCCTGCCTGATTGTCTACGTGCTGCCCCTCAGTCTGTTCAATTTCCTGGGTTACTGGGAGAAGGCCCTGGCCGTGAGTGTGATTCTCAACTTACCCATTTTCTTCGGCGGCATCATCTTCATAGAGTCTTTCAAGAGGGCCCCCTTCAAGGATATTGCCTTCGGCTCGAATCTTCTCGGGGCTGCGGTCGGTGGGATTCTGGAGTCGGTGTCCTTTGTAGTTGGGATAAACGCCCTGCTTCTTCTGGTAATTGTCTTCTATGCTCTGTCCTTTTTCACACGGAAGCGTAGCGCTGCGATGGCTTAAGAGAGGCGGGTGGCCGAGATGTGACCACCTGTGACCGGCGTCGATGAAAACCCAAGCACATCTTTGACGGATTGACAGTTAGGGTGTTCCACGTGCGTGACAGTGGGGACTCAAAAACTGACCCGGACGATTCCGCATGCGAGTGAACCACAACACAATACAAAACGGGGCAGAGGCTTACGCTTCGATTCTTCATGTATCGCTTTGGATTGATTTGGACCACTTTGGACAGAGAGTGGTCCCAAATTGGTCCCAAGCCTTGAGGTGTATACGCGAAGAAGAGATGGGGGCAGTGCGCTTCAGCGTGCGAGAATCAACTTAGGGTTCGCTAATAGCCTCAATTGTTAATCGAGAGATGTCGTCATCACTCAACTCGCCGCACTCTCACTAATTCCACTCCGTGACCGGGCACCGTCGCCGTAAACGAATCCTCGAAAACTCCCAGATCCTTCTGACGCCATAAGTCACGAATTAACTGCTTCCCCTGAATATCCAGATCAGACCACATCGCCGTCACGCTGGTTGTGTCATCCTGACGATTAAAAAGTCCGACCGCCCTTGATCCGTCCTCAAGCACTTTTACCCACACTTCGAGGTCATCAATCTGCGAAACACGATTCGCCTGCTTGCCGAGCGGATCCTGGTTCACTTCAAGTACCTCGTCATTGGTCAGCAAATTCAGCGTGAACTCATCCAGTTGGGTCATGTCACAGCCGACAAGCAGCGGCGCCGAAAGCAGACACCACAGGCTGATGTGCGAGTACTGTTCGCTTGGTGTCAAAGACGTCGGATGCAACTGCGGTCCCCAGCCTACCATTCCGACCACCAGCATGTCCGGATCGTTCCAGCGTCCCGGCCTGGCGTATTCTTCCAGACCATCCTGAGAAAAACCGATCCACTCGACGCTGCTCCAGGTATCGGTAATGTCGCCGGTAGTGCGCCAGCAATTACCGCCAACTTCGGCTCCCCATTTCCATACTTCACCCATTCCATACTGACACAGGCTGTACACAATGTCGCGATTCACATTGTCAAGTGCGTCCCGCATCACAAAGTAAGGCGCCATCAGGGCAGTTCTATCACTGCCTCCGGCCACTCGGCCATAGGAGCACCAGTCGTATTTCAGATAGTCGATCTCCCAGTTCGCATACTGTTGGGCGTCCTGTTGCTCATACTCGTAGCTGGCCGTGTAACCCTGGCACGTTACCGGACCGGGGGAGGAGTAGATGCCGATCTTCAACCCCTTACTGTGAACATAGTTCGACAACGCTTTCATGTCGGGAAAATTCTTGTTGGTGTTGATCATCCCCCGGGCATCCCGCGGCTCACCCGCCAGCAAGGAGTCTTTCGAATCCGGCTTGACCATCCAGCAGTCATCGATATTGATGTAGCTCCACCCGTGATTGATCAAACCGCTGGACACCATCGCATCGGCGGCGTTTCTTACTTTCTTGTCATCAAT
>JAUXBJ010000067.1 GCA_030619425.1 bacterium | reverse complement strand
TCGCTTAGGATCGGTGCGATATATTGCCTTCGAATGCGGTGGACGTCCCGAGGCTGCCGCCGGGCCAAGCGCGGTGAAACACCGGCACACGCGGAGGTACACCGTCCACGGAAGAAAACAAATGGAGAGAACATGAAACAGATCATCTCTACCGACACCGCACCGGCCGCGATCGGACCATATTCTCAAGCTGTCAGTGTCACCGGAGGCAAGACCGTGTATTGCTCGGGCCAGATAGCGCTGGACCCCACCACCGGCGAACTCGTCGGCACTACATCCAAGCAGCAGTGCCGTCAGGTGATGACCAACCTGCAGGCAGTCTTGAAGGCTGCCGGGGCCGAGTTTTCAAACGTGGTGAAGACAACGATCTACCTGGCGAGCATGGCCGACTTCGGCGCCGTGAATGATGCCTACGGCGAGTTCTTCGACGAACAGCCTCCGGCCAGGGCGACCCTGGCCGCCAAAGAACTGCCCAAGGGCGCGCTGCTGGAGATCGATGCCGTAGCCGTTGTTTGATTCAAGGAAACGTAATAGGTCCAGGTTGTCCACGGAACGCTATTTCTGTTTGACAATGGTCGGCCCTCTGTTTAATATTATCGGCTGAGCTCACCAACTCTTACGGAGGTCAAGTGTCGGAGAACAAACCAAGCCGTCGTGGTTTTCTGAACATCATTCTCGGTGGAGGAGCCTTGGCTACGTTGGGTTCGATCCTCTATCCGGTGGTTCGATATATCGTACCACCGGCGGCGGGTGAGGCCAGGCTTTCGCAGTTGAAGTTGCCCTTTGCACGGCCCGATATCGAAGCCGACCCGAAGAAAGCCAAGTACTTCAAGTATGGGCGTGAACTGGGAATCATATTTCTCACCGAAAACGGCGAACTGAAGGCGTTGACTGCCACTTGTACGCACCTTGACTGCACCGTGCAGCATCGCCCTGATCTCGGCATCATCTGGTGTTCCTGTCACAACGGTCGCTATGGCCTCGACGGCCAAAACATCTCGGGTCCGCCGCCTAAACCGCTAACTGTATTCGCTATTAATGAAGTCGACGGAACGATATTCGTCAGCCGGGAGGAAGCCTGATGGCTGCCTCATCATCGTCCAGCGGTGGGCTGTCGTCGCAGCTTTATCAATGGCTCGACGAACGGTTCAAGCTCGATACTGTGGTCGAGTACGTAAAGGGCAAGGTGGTGCCGGTCCACAGCCACTCGCTGTTTTACTACTTCGGTGGAATATCGCTGTTTCTGTTTATAGTTCAGGTGCTGACCGGCATACTTCTTCTGATGTACTACCGTCCCGGCGCCGACTCCGCTTTTGAATCGGTACGATTCATCATATCCAATGTGTCGTTCGGGTGGTTGATCAGATCCCTGCATTCATGGTCGGCCAACTTGATGGTTTTCGCTGTTTTCATACACATGTTCTCGGTCTATTTTACATCCGCCTATCGCAAACCGCGCGAGTTGACCTGGCTTTCGGGAATGGCCTTGCTGGGATTGACGATGGCGTTCGGGTTCTCCGGTTATCTACTTCCGTGGAACGAACTGGCTTTCTTTGCTACCCGCGTCGGTACCGGCATGGCGGGTGCGATGCCCGGCCTCGGCGAGCAAGTGCTCATTATCATGCGCGGGGGAGAGGAGGTGACCGGTGCTACGATCGGTCGTTTCTTTGCGCTGCACGTGGCCATCCTGCCGGGGACTACAGTCCTGGTACTCTCTGCTCACTTGCTGTTCCTGCAGCGTCAGGGAATGAGCGAACCGCTGGATTGGGCGAACAAACCTGAATCCGACAAACGTTATCGGAAGTTCTTTCCGAATTTCCTGTTGCGAGATCTGCTTGTATGGTTGATCGTGCTGAACATACTGGCTGTGTTGGCGGTGTTGTTTCCCGATGGTATCGGCGCCGTGCATTGGCCTCTGGGAGCCAAGGCCGACCCCTTTGCGCCGCCGCCGGCGGTGATCCGGCCGGAGTGGTATTTCATGTTCACCTTCCAGGCGCTCAAGATGCTGCCGGCGCACGTCTGGCTGATCGAGGGTGAGTTGTTCGGCATCGGCGTGTTCACTATCGGCGGTCTCATCTGGGCGCTGGTGCCATACTTGAATCGGAAGTCCGCCAAGGGGCAGCCATCGAAGCTGTTTACGGCCTTCGGCGTATTCGTCCTGACGTTCGTCATCGTCATGACGGCGCTGGGATATATTCTGGAATAGGAGGCGGCTGTGAAGAATATCAGATTACTATTGCTGCTCCTCGGGGTTCTGACAACGAGCGCGGCGCTTACGACGGCCGAGGACAACAACTGCCTTACCTGTCACCAGGATTTCGAGGACGAAGAGACCGGTCCGTCCCATCTTATCGTGCGCGACATTCACATCCAGAAGGGTCTTGGCTGTGCCGACTGTCATGGTGGCGGTCCGTCGCTTGAGGACATGGATGAGGTGCGTGAGTCCCCTGACTGGCGTGGTGTTCCAAGCCATCTCGAAGTGCCTGATTTTTGCGCTCGCTGCCACGGCAGCGCCTCCTATATGCATGAGCACAACCCGTCGCTACCGACCGACCAGTTGACCAAATACAGGACCTCCATCCACGGTCAACGTCTGTTCGTCAACAAAGACACCAAGGTGGCCAATTGTATTTCCTGCCACGGTGCATATCAGATCGGCAGCGCCAGGACGCCGCACTCGACTACGCATCCGTTGAATCTGGCGCCCACCTGCGCTAACTGCCATGCTGACGCTGAGTACATGGCGGATTACGATATCCCGACCGACCAATTCGAAAAATACCGCCAATCGGTTCATGGTAAGGCGCTTTTGGAGCGCAAAGACCTCGGCGCGCCCGTCTGCAATGATTGTCACGGCAATCACGGCGCGGCGCCGCCGGGTGTGGCGTCGCTCTCGTTCGTCTGCGGCAATTGCCATGCGATCGAGGCGGAACTTTTCAATGCTTCGCCGCATCGAACCGCTTTTGAGGAAAACGATTTTCCTATGTGCGAAACGTGCCACTCGAATCATCTGATCGAACAACCGTTCGACAAAATGCTCGGCGCCGAAGAACCGGCGCTGTGTATCAACTGCCACGCCGAAGATGACGGCACCGGGGGACTCGCCACGGCGGCCGCCATGTCACAAGCCGTCGAGAAACTGGCCACGGCCTATGATGATGCGCGCACCTCGCTTGAGGATGTCATCGCCAAGGGAATGATGACCACCGACGAAGAGTTTCGGCTCAAGGAGGTCCAGCAGTTGTTGGTTGCGACGCGAAGGCAGACCCACGCTCTTGCCGCCGACACGGTAGATTCCATAGCCGAGGCGGGCTACCAAAAAGCGAATGAGGTCCGGACCAACTCGGCAGCACTGGTAGATGAGTATTACTTCCGCCGAAAGGGTCTCGGCCTGGCCACGCTGTTCATTACGATATTGGTAGTGGCTCTGTGGGTCTACATCCGCCGTATAGAGAAATGACCGGCGCTTCTCGTCCGCCGTGGCGGAACAACTGCTTGTGGGGCATCCTCTCCCTCTCGGCTGTCCACTGGGGATCGATCACGGTTCCTTGAGATCGACGATAGTAGCGCCCCAACTACCGCCACTGCCTCCCTCGTGATAGTAGTGCGCGACATCAGGATGAGCGGCAAGGATAGATTGCACGATGCGTCTCTTGACGCCGCGTCCTTTCCCATGCACGATGCGGAGCGAATGGATTTTCCGACACAGACAGGCCGCGATATACTCCAACACTACCTCGCGAGTCTCCCGGGCCGAAAACATGTGCAGGTCCAGGGTCCCATCTATGGGGTACTCGAAAGGTTTGTCGTCTTCATGGTCGGTCATGTTATCTTTCGGGCCGTTTTCTTGTATCGGAAAGCTGTTGGCTTATCCGGGCAAGATGTAAGCTGGCTGTGCATCACAAGAAGGCCGCCGCACCAGGCGGCGCGGCGGTCGTTAATTTCTGGATGTAACCCTAAGGGGCTTTTTACATGATCACCACGAGCTTGCCGATCTGAACATCACCGTTTTCATCTTCGACGGTCCAGTAATACAGACCTGAGACAACCATCTGCGTGTTACGCGTTATCAGATCCCACTCTTCGTGGGTTGCCATGGGATCGCCTGAATCCATGTTGTGAACGATCTCTCTTACCATGTCGCCGTCGATGGTGAAGATGCGGATAGTACACTTGGGCGGCAGATTGGCGAAATGGATGATACGCGTACGGTCCGGCGGTCGATCCGACAAGGTACGACCCTCGAAACCACGCTCGCGATAATCGCCATCGATCAGGTAAGGATTCGGATACACGTACACCTCGAGGTCCTCGCGCTGGACGTCATCCCAGGAACTCATGGGATAGGCCTGCTTGGCGCCCAGTGTAACCGAGGTTTCCAAAGAAGCCAGACCGGATTCCGGAGATCCATAGTCAAAGGTGGTCACGTTGACGTAGTAAGGCACTGTCGGCAGGAGATCGTTGATATCGATGCGGTATTCATAGTACTTGAAATAACCATCTTCGGTTAGCTCACCCGGCTGTGCCGAATCGGGATTGAGGATGGTCGGCCGCGGTTGGTCAGGATAGATCTTCCGAATTGGCGTGTCAACACCCAGTTCGGAAACATTGAAATCCTGTGGTAAGAATATGAACATCGATTCAGGGTAATTGGGGAGTATGTAAGGGTTGCTGCGGGCATAGCTTTCGGGATCAAAGTCCATATCGAGACAAGAGTCGCCGTAGAGACACCTCAAACTGTCGATAGTAAACGGAATGTCGCGGAGTTCATAGTCTCCGCCACCGGGCAGAGCGGGATTGTAAACCAATTTGTTATAATTTTCCTGGTCGTACGACGCAACCAGTCCGTAGCTGCTCGACCGCTCGTCACGCGCGAGGTACACGCGGTATCCTTCAAAGTCGTGCTCACGAGAGAACACATCCCGGGTCGTCTCGCTGCGCAAACCATTAAACCTGATGCTGAACTTATTGACTGATGGTTCAATCCAGAAATCAGGTGGTGGCGGCGGCGAAGCTCCTCTGAAATCGGGAACGCCGTCTCCTTCGTACCAGAAGGTGTCACACCCCGTGTATACCATAATCGTCAGGGTAGTGTCGTTCCCATCGATTACCGTGTCGACGGTGGTTACCTCTGAGTCGGTACAGCAGACACGAAACTTCCCGAAGAAGCCGTCTTCGTCCGTGTCAACTCCCGGGTTGTCGTAAATCCATGAAGACCAGGTTGCGTTTAGAGCAAGGTCGGAGAAATTCAGATTGGCGTAGTAATCAGCAGGGTTGTCTGGCAGATTCTCAAGGTTGCCGTCGACCGTGTGGAAGTCCTCGCCGGCCACGTAGGAAAACGAGATCGGTAGTGTCTGGCCGGGGCGAATATCGAAGGGTCCAAACGACAACAGATAACGGGTATCAAAACCGTCGGAGAAATCCGGCGCCAGTTCCTGGTTGGGATAGAGCCATAATGAGTCATTCGGCTGTATGGAGGCGGTGAATACCTGATCGTAATCGAACTCTTTGTTTCTAAGGACGTAGTACTTGTTAACGTCACCTTCCGGCGTACCGAGTCCGCCGGTGCCATAGTCGCGCCAATCTTCCTTCCAGACACCCTTGAAAGGTCTCTCTCGGGGTCCGAAATCCAACGATGGGGTGCCGTTGCCTATCCACCAGTTGAAGCTCACTTCCATGTCTTCAGCCGGTGTCCGAATAATTCTCGTCGCCGTTACGTGAGGAGCCGGGTGAAACGCGCCCTGGTACGTCTCCGTGAAGTCGCCGTCGTTGTCGGCGATCCAGGCAATAAAGACCGTGTCTTCGTACTCGCAGACACCATAAGTGGACGGGTAGGTATGAAGAAACCCACACAGATCATCATCGAATCCCGAGTTGTCGCCACTGCAGTCAAAACAAACGTCGGCGTCCACGTAGACACCCATGTAGACGTTCTGCAGGAGGCGCGAGCCGATATTCTTGATTTCGTAGTCGAATAGAATGAAGTCCTCGGCATAGGAGTAAGACCAGGCGAAAGTCCGTTGCGTAACTTCTATATTCAGCGGAATATGTGGACGTCCAAAGTAATCAAGGTCTAGGTTATCCGTGAACGTATCCGTGTAGACTGCGATATAATCCTGCTCCGAAACAGCGTTCTCGAACTGAGGTTTGGTCGGATCAGTAATGGATCGGTGGACCATCTTACCAAAGGGGGCCTCGTCCGGAAACATCTCACTACCATCTCGCGACCAGCCATCGGCGCCGGTCGACACCAGGGTATCGCGTCCCACTACCGCGCCGATCCAGAATGCGGCGCCAAACAGGTACTCAACGCGTTCGTTCTTGGGATACTGGCAAGAAAACGGGATTGCCTCACCAGTGAACGCGTCGACAGGGAGAGTGACATAATTGACACTGAATGTCGCGTTGTTGGCCACCGCCAACTGGATGAGACCGATATTGTGCTCAGCGATTTCCTCGGCCGGAGCCGCCGTCGACAAAAGCTGTTTCCGGTCCTTACCCTCGGTGCAATTCAAAGACTGACGAGAGAGGGCGCTTTGAGCAAGAACACAACAAATCAGAATGGCGGTTGAGATCGCCAGACCATTTTTCTTCAACATAAATCTTCCGCTCTTTCCTAAAAGTGTTTCACCTTCTCTGTGACGTACCACACCACAGAAAAGCTTAATCAAAAAAAACGTGTTGTGAAATTAATCATTCCTATCCACGAAATCAAGCGCCTTTTGTACAAAATGTCCGCTGCGGCGACGAGTCGAGTACCGGATTGACCCCTGGTTTGCCCCCAAACCGCCGTAGGTTGGAGCGGACCGATCGGATTCGAGCAACCCGATCGGTCACAGCCTATTGAGAAAGTAGGTATCTCCGTCATCGCGAGACCGGCGGCCACACAGTGGCTTTCATAGTTGGTCGTGGCGATCTCAATTCGTTGGCAGATTTGGCGTGAGAGATTGCCGCGCTCTCCGCCGGTGGCGGATCGCTCGCAATGACGAGAAATGGAGCTTTTTCAACAGGCCAGGTCATAGCCTGGTACACCCGTTTGAGCCGACTCTGCCGATGCTAAGGACAGGTCGGCGCGGGACCCTGATTGAACATGAAATCGACCAGGTATACAAGATCGGCTATGTCGATTCCATTGGCCCCATCCACATTGGCCGCAGCCTCAATCGGCGGCGGTGGGCCACCGTTGAACATGAAGTCCACCAGATAGACCAGATCGCCAATATCAGGGCCGGAACCGCTCCCGTCAATGTCCCCGCAAACCCAGGCGGCTACCGTCAGACTGACCGGCACACTCCACGAGGGGGTGTCCGGATCATTGGATGATACCAGCACCTGCCCGCTGTACAGCCCGGTCTCAAGGTCCGTAGCGCTAAACTTGACGTCGACAGAGGCGGAACCGAACGGCTCTATCGAGCCGCCGGCCGGTGACACCGACAGCCAATGCTCGGCTGTGATCTGGATTGCCAGATTGTCGTGCATATAAGC
>JAUXBJ010000016.1 GCA_030619425.1 bacterium | reverse complement strand
TGTAGTAACCGCCGACCTCGTTAGTGAATAGATCCGGCAGGTCCGGCACACCCAGGAAATAGCCGGAATCCACTAGGTTATAGTTTGGCGGCGGACCGGGTGGGTTATTGTCGTAAGGATCGTAGTACGGTACGTCTACTTCGCCACCATCACCACCAAAGACCGAATAAGCCGGAATCAATAAGGCGAGAACGGCCACCGCCAGGCTCCAGCGTCGATAACGTTTCATCATCATCCCCAATATCTATTTTAGCCCTAAACTATATTACCTCTACAATACGACATCCGACGAGATCGCCAACGTGTTGACTCTCGTTATGTAGTAACTTCTCGGCTGCTGATTCAATGATGTAACGGCTGGGAGAACGGGAAAACAGAAGACCTGAGCAATCGGCCATACACCACTCCCAAACTACCTAAACATTGTCGTCCTGCAAGTGCGTCGTTTGCAATAGTGTCGACTGCACTCGCTTTGGGAGGCCCGCGATCAGCCACGCGAAACTCCCCTATATTACAGATGCAATTTAACTCCAGAATGGAGCTAAGTCAAGGAAAAACAAGCGGAAAGACCCGTTTCCAGCTTACAAAACAGGACCATAATGGATTGTTACAGCTACGAATCGGGGTGGACTCGAGATTGGATTTCGAGCGCGATAAGGCGACCCGAGAATTAATCCAGTTTCACACCTGTGGGCAGCAGACCTCCCGAGGCTGTCTCAAAAGATCGTTTCGTTGGGTCCTGGCGTCGATACAATCGACGGTGTGACCCGACGATCTCTCGTATGCTGTTGCAGCGCACGGACACAGCCAGCGGCAGGTCACACCCCGCCCTGGGCGGGACAAGACCCGCCGCAACCATGTAGTCTGGCTAATAACTCTTTGTGCTAACGGTAGTTGCAAGGATTACCCGCTCCGTGAATTCAAACGGCAACATATTGTCATCATCGGACGGGATCTCGATCACTGTTTTCTCGCCGGCGCGCGCCCTGATCTCGCGGCGGAAGTGGCGGACGATCATCTTGTCGGCGGCCAGGCGGTGCTCTCCGAGGTTGATTAAGACGCCGTCGCTTGGCACGGTGTCGGCATCGACAGGATTAAGGGCATAGGAGCGCGCCATGTCGAAATCGAAAGTCACGCTGTGGTTGTCGTGCCACTTGGTGCCGGCGATTGAGTACGTCGTCAAGAGCAGAACCGAGTCACCGCTGTCGAGGTGGAACGTATTGCGGAAGAGGCAGGACCCATGGTTCCCGGGGGCACTCAGCGGCATGCCCAGCTCGCACCGGCAGTCCTTGGTTTCGAACTCGCCGCTATCCTCGTTGTAGAGCGAATAACTGCCGTTCAAGTCCATGTAGCGCTCGGTGCGAGGTTGGTGAATCAAAGGATCATCGGTGTGGGCTGATATCTCGAGTTCAATGCTCTTCCAATGGGGCAGATTCTCCCTTTTCAGACGAGCGCTGCCTCCGTTGGGCAGAATGAACTCGAGCTTCTCCTCGGAAAACTCGTACAGCGGCGGATCATCCTCGTTCGCCCGCGTCATACGTGTTAGATAGCCGGTCAACACGATTTCCTCATTCTCATTCACTCGCGGCTTGAGGTAGATGTCGTTGGTCATCAAGAGATCCCCGCTGTGAATCACCTGGCCGTCCTGTTGGGTGAGATGCAGCACCGGTCCCACATGCGCGCCGGAAGAACGAAGGCGGAAACTCTGACCATTGCCATAGAAGGTAAGCGTGATACGACCGTACTCATTGTCAGGCACCGAGAATCCGCCGGAGCCGCTGTTACTGTGTTCAGTGCCTTCGGCCTTCACTGAAACTTTTACATAGATATTATCTGTTTCGGACGCGAGACTGCCGACGGCAAAGACCAGGCAGAGTCCTAATGCTATGATCAATCGCTTTTTCATCTTCTGTGTCCTTTCGAGAGAAAGTTGTGCTAAAGGTCCTTTGAAACAGCTTGAGTCGTATAGGTGCTCACCACATCAGACTCAGTGAGTACAATTTTCTGAACGGCCGGTCTGATCAACGCCGGGCCGCTGTTAACCGGGCCGGTTTGCTCTGGAATACTCGGACCTCTAACGGCGTCCACCGTCAACACCAGCAGTAGTACCGCCGCCGCCCAGGCGACCGGTCTTGGAATACGATAACTACCACTCCACAGGCGAGGTAACCAGCCGTGCGGCTTGGCCCTGGCGCGGCTGAGCACGGCTTGCTCGACATCAAAAGGCATCACCGAGGCTTCCCATTCGGCGGTCAGTCGTTCAAGCTCACGAATCTGTTCCGCGTATTGCGCACATTCCGAGCATTGCGCGAGATGTTCGTCCAGCGAGCCCCGTTCCCCTTCGGTCAGTTCCTGGTCGACCGCCACTGAGATAAGTTGGCGGCAGTGCTCACAGTTCATAGCTATCACCTTTCGCTTGCGTTCTATTAAGCTCGTCCCGCAACTGGTTGCGAGCCTTGAACAGGATTGCCCGCACGGCCGGAACCGTGGTCCCGAGGATCTCGGCAATCTCGGCATATGTAAAGCCCTGATAGACTTTGAGAATCAGCCCCTCTTTGTACGGCGAGTCCAACCGGCCAACGGCTTGTCTTAAAGCCGACAGCCGGGAATCGACGGCATTATAAGAATGCTCAAGGCTGTCGATCACGCTGTCCAACGGCTGCTGTTTCCGGTGGCGGCGGAGATAGTTCAAGCAGAGGTTGCGAGCCACGATAAACAGCCAGAACTTGGTGTCCTCGATGGGGAGATTCCTGTCCATGTGCTCGTGCAATTTAACAAAAACATCCTGAACAACATCGGCGGCGGCATCTTTGTCGCCGAGCATTTTGAGGACGAAATCGTACGTGTGGTTCTTGTGCAGGTGGAACAGTTGGGTGAACGAATGCGAGTCGGTTTTTCTCGCGGGAGTCATAAGTTTGCCTTTGTCATCGATTCGTGTTGCCATCTTATATTGAAGACACACGGGCGGAGGGAAAGTTTTTTGTTTTTTTGAGTGGGGGAGGCTTTTTCTGCCGAACCAAGAAGATCTGAAAGTTCTTGTGGGCGGCAGACCAAGTACATTATAGCCCTTCGACTCCGCTCAGGGTGAGGTGAAGGGCGTGCGAAGCGCAAGTAAGTGATTTATCACCTCCACAAAAAAAACCGCCGCGGTGAGGCGGCGGTTGAAATCTGCTTGTTGGTGAATCTTACTTTTCGTTCAGGATGTACTTTTTCGGATTGAGATTCTTCCCGTTGCGGATGACTTCGTAGTGCAGATGCGGGCCGGTCGAGTATCCGGTGGAACCCATCAGGGCGATAACCTCACCCCGCTTGACTCTCTGTCCAACCTTAACTTCCGACTTTGACAGGTGACCGTAAAGAGTCCGGAAGCCGTAGCCGTGGTCGATAACCACTGTCTTACCCATCCCGCCGTTATTGCCGACTTTCACCACTTTGCCGTCGGCCGTGGTCACGATCGGCGTGCCG
The DNA here is from genome assembly GCA_030619425.1 of bacterium. Classification (GTDB taxonomy): domain Bacteria; phylum Zixibacteria; class MSB-5A5; order GN15; family FEB-12; genus JAJRTA01. The sequence goes on along the minus strand of JAUXBJ010000016.1, from coordinate 9,401 downwards.
CGATGGTTGGCGATATCGATCCCGCGATGCATCCGCTTATACCCGGTGAACGGGTCGTATTTCATCCCATAGCCGCGAGAAAACCAGCCTTTGGCAGGCCAGATCGAGGGCGTGTGGGTCAGCCGATCCTTCAGGTTGTTAAGAGCGGTGTGGACCTCATCGAATTTCTCCACCTCAAAGCGTGACAGGCGCAACAGGTAGTCGAGTTCCACTTCGGCCATCTGGGCCTTTTGCTGAGTGGGACTGGTTGCGATCGTCTTGGCCGCGGGACCACCGACACCCAACTGACGCTCCTGCGGATCGATCTCCGGCAGGTCAAAGGCCGTTCGCAGGACTATCTCCTTCTCGACCAGACCGGCGTAGCGATCTTCGACCTCGGCCAGATTCCAGCGCATCTGCTCGAAATTGTCAGACAGTTCCTTGTTCTCGACGCGGAGACGGTCGATCTCCTTTTGCGCTACTTTGTCGGTAAAGTGTTGAGAAGTGAAGTAGAGCCCAGCCGTCAACGATACGACTGTAATGACAGCCACCAGATAAACTAAAGCCACCGGGATTCTCACCTGTTTGAAATCCCCGCTGGCGTCGGGTACTAATATCAGCGTTAGTTTTTTTCTCAGCATCCTCGCACCATTTATAACATTCCTGCTGCCGGCGCCGCCAACATCGAAGTCGACTTACTCACCGGTACTCAAAACAGGGCCGAAAGTACGTGACACACTCCCATGTGTCAAGTATAAAAGTACCGTGAACTACTTTATAAGAACGTATTCCTGCCTAAGGACCTTGTTGACAATCTTGGCCAGCTTCTCAGACTGCAGGTTCTGCAAGCTGTACAAATGCCAGTAGGTTTTCTTCGGTAGTCCGCTATACACTCTCTTCTTCTTGGTGGTCACCATGGCATCGCCCTCCATTGGCGTTTCAAATGCCCGAACGAGCCAAGCTGATCGCCTTAGACATTAGGTCGGGCATTCGGATCAAAATATTTAGTTTCCGCCCAAACCAATGCAGACCGTGTGCCCCTGAGCAGCAACCCCGAGAGATTCTTGCTGTGTCGGTTAGTACACTGCATAACAGCTACTTAACAATCAGATCGTAGGGTGTAAAAGGCTTCGACCAAGACTCACCACTTCACTAATAGAGGCTTCTGCCCTATTAATGCTCTATTGCGCTCAACATCTGAACATGGACGATACCGACGTTCCAAGACAACGGCCCGGCCGGTGACACTGCTGCAACCAGCGGATAAATCAAAGGTGTATACTATGTCCTGACACACGCTGTATACTACCTCTTGACATCGTACACCTTGCGCCGCCCCAATGAATGCCACTTGTGCCCGGCTCCTTATGTGTTATCCAGTAGAGTTGCGTATTTTTCGGCATCAGGTGAGGGAACGCTAACGACAGACGTGGCGCTGACGGGACAATCGTTTGACTGTGGCGCCGCTGTGCTTTACTTTGGAACTCGGATGGCTATAGCGACGAAAGGAACATCAATGTCAGATCTGAAAGATAGAATCGTTCTGATAACCGGCGCGTCTTCCGGGATCGGCGCTGCCTGCGCCCGCAAGTTCGCTGAGTGCGGCGCCCGCCTGATTCTGGTGGCCCGGCGCAAAGAGCGACTGGAGCAGTTGGCGGCCGATCTGGGGGTTGAGGTGCATCTGCTAAGCCTGGACCTGCGCGACCGGACCGCTGTGGAAGATTCACTGGCCAGTCTGCCAGAAGCCTGGCGGGCTATCGACATCCTGGTCAACAACGCCGGTCTGAGCCGGGGACTGGACAAGCTCCACGAAGGGGATATCGACGGTTGGGAGGAGATGATCGATACCAACATCAAGGGGTTGCTTTATATCAGTCGCGCCGTCATCCCTCAGATGGTCAACCGGGGTCGCGGGCATATCATTAATATAGGCTCGATTGCCGGCCACGAGGTTTATCCCGGTGGCAATATCTATTGCGCCACCAAACACGCGGTCGATGCCCTAACGAAGGGGATGCGTATCGATCTGGTCGACACGCCGCTGCGGGTTTCCACTGTTGACCCCGGTTTGGTCGAGACCGAGTTTTCGCAGGTTCGCTTCAACGGCGACAAGAAACGCGCTGAGTCAGTTTATAAGGGTTACCAGCCGTTGACCGGCGATGACGTTGCCGAAGCGGTGGTATGGATCGCCGACCGACCGCCGCATGTGCAGATCGCTGAAGTAATCATTCTCCCCACCGCCCAGGCCTCAGCTATGGTGGTACACAAGGAGGGTTGACACGGTCAAGCCGTGTTTCTGTGGCTACGCCACGTGGCACAAAAATGCGAGGAGCGCGAAAAACAGGCTTGCCCGTCATGCCGGACTTGATCCGGCATCCAGTTCTGTATTCGAAGACTGGATACGGGCCGTCGCCAGTATGACAAAACGTCGAGAGCGGCAGCCTTGGAAATAGCCCGCGTAGATTCTGCTGCCACAACATTTCCAAGCATCAGAAGATCATTAGAACGGGTTCCTGCGCGTCGAAGCCGCCTGATGTGAGCGCGCGGATTTGCTCGAGCTTTCGGTGTAGCCTTCACCGATATACCGATTCTCGCGTTGGATCACGACATACCCCGAACCCTGATCCGGCACCCAGTCCGGCACGAAGCTTTCGGTCGAGAAGTAGAAGAGGTTTATGCTCACCATGCGCATGGATTGTGGGTTTCCGATATCAGTCCACTTCATGCCGAATTCAAGCGTACTTTCAAATGGTGGCAGATTCAGATACTGAAATCCGGTGTAATCATACACTTTCTGCCAGGAGCCGGTCCATATGGCCAATGTTGTATCCCAGCCGTGCATACCGATTATCACCCGGTAGTCTGCCCCGATACCATTCAGATCTGTTCCGTCAAAGTCGGTCCTGCCGGTACCTACGTCCCGATCGGAATCAATGTAGATACCGAGGTCAAGCGTCGTGTCGTCCGGTATCGTATCATACGGGTCAAACCATGGCTCCCAGAACTCATAGCGAAACTCTATGGTTGTATCCGTGCTGCGGGCCAGGATTCTTTTGATGTCAGTCGCCCACAGATCATTGGGGTCGGTGATCAACTCCTCCCACTGGTAGAACACCGTAATCGTATCGGAAAAACCGACCCGCCCCTCGGCCTCATGGGCGCGCGCGTGAATCGAATGCTCAGAACCTAATGTCTCGGCGGAAGCATCCCACAAGTACTCGAACGGATCAGTGTCGTCATCGGCTCCGGCGATATGCAGGCCGTTGCGATAGAACTCGACTTTTGTCACCGCCACCGGGTCGACCAGGGCAACAATAGTGACCGTATCTCCTATGATGACACGGTCGGTCGGTTTCCAAATGAACGCGGTCGGTATCATCGGGTCGTCGCCGGTCGTGAAACTCCAGACATACGGCGTGGCCAGGTGATTGCCGAAAGTATCGGCCACCGTGGTGCCCAGCGTCGCAGTGTAAAGCGTATTGAACTCCAGCGTATCATCGGATGTGAAGGTCGCCGTGCTGTCGGCGTAGCTGATGGTTCCGGTAACGTCGCCGCTAACAGTGAACGACGATGCTGTCAAGGTCGCGGTATCGATTGCTTTGGAAAAGGTAGCGCTGATCGTATCTGCGGCATCGACATCTCCGGCGCCGTTGGCCGGGATAGTGGCAATCACCAGTGGCGGAGTGGTTGCCGGGTTTCCGGCCGTCTCGAACGACCAACTCTTATTGGCGGCCATTCGATTGCCGGCCAGGTCGGTCACGCCGGTGGTTACGGAAACATTATAGGTAGTCAAATAGTCCAACTCCGAAGCAGGAGCGAAAACGACGGTGTCGCCGCTGAAATGAAAGCCACCGGTCACGGCCGGACCAATGGTGAAGGTCGCGGCGGTGATCTTGTTGGTATCGATAGCCTCCGAGAAGACTACTCGTATGACCGCATCGACGGCAACCTCGACCGCGTCCTCGGCCGGACTGACCGACACGATCTGTGGTGGTGTGGTGTCGCCATTGGGGTCGTTGGGTCCACCGTTGCAGGCGAACATCAGGACAACCGGTAGAGTGATGGCCATCGCCAGAAGTGCTGCCGAAATCGTTTGCTTGATAACAGGTCTCTCCTCGATCCGGGTGATTGCTTGTCTACTACGTTTATATACATTTGTCGGCAAAACGATGCAACCGGCTGGGCCTGTTTTTTGCCGAGATTCGTCTTTCGGTGCTTTCTTCAGCCCCTCGGCGGCGGGCCGAATCAGATTGTCTGCAGGAAGGAGGCCAGGTTGGTCTTGTCGTTGGCGATGCCGAGTTTCTTGCGGATACGCTGCCGTTGTTTGAGAACGGTATGCAGCGAGACATCCAGGGCAGCGGATATTTCTTTGGAGGACATGCCGTTGCGGATCATGTTGCAGACCTCCGCCTCCCGAGGCGAGAGCTTTTGTGACCGAGTCCCGAGATTGGACATGAACGGCGCCGTTACATCTTTCAGGCAGTTGCTCAACAGTGTTAGGTACTGTTGTTCAGAGGGACTGACCTTGTTGCTCAACATCCGCAGGATCGGCATCACCACTTTGTCGACATTGGTCTGCACCTGGTGCATGATATGTCGCTTTTCGTTATCGATCTGATCCAGCACTTCTCCGAGGGCGGTGTTCTTGTCTTCAAGAAGTTGCTGGTCGGCCCGGAGCTTATTGGTCGCCAACTGCAGTTTCATGTCGTCCTGTTTGCGCTGTAAAAAGGCGCTCAGTTCGCAGGCGAGCACATCAAGAAGAAGTCGCTCCTCCTTCAGGAAAGGTCCCTCATCATACGTCGGCTTCTCATCCCGGTAGAACACTTCGACCGACCCGACCGGTTCGCCATCGACGGTTAGCTCGGCACGCTGCCAAAACTCAGTTGTCTCAAAGTTGTCGGATACGAACTCTCGGTCATGAAAAACGATTCTAACGCAGGTGCTTTCCGGGTATTGCCATCCTGACGGAATCAATCTGACGGCCTGTTTGATAAAATCATGCAGCGTCTGATTGCGATCATTTTTCAGACGGGAGATCTCGTACAGGCAGCTTAATTCCTTGACCCGCTCCCCAAGCTGCCAACTCTTGTCTCTCAGTAGTTCTTGTGTTCTAATTGGGGAGCCTCCGTGTGGTCGTCTCGCACGGCAAAGTGATCGCCGGCGATGGTAGCCGTCGTTTGACCGAAGTTTAGTTCTTTATTTCCTTCACTCATCTATTCTGTCTATCGGCAAGGCTGTGTGAGAGTTGAACAGGCGGCCAGGGCAGAGGACCTTTAGCCCGGCCATAGGAGGACCAGAGGCGGCTGGGAATCCGACGATTGAAAAGGCGGGAGGCAACCTGCCTCCCGCTCGGCGTGCACATGGAATCGTATAGAGTTTAGCTACAGAGCCACCTCAGCGGTCAGCCAGAAGTCGCGGGGATAAAGACGATACACCGGTTGCGGTTCTTCGACCGTGGCGATGTACTCTTCCAAGGAGGTGAACTGCGGCTGGGGCCCTATCAGGAAGAAGTTGGCGTCTTTGCTTTCGGCCAGCGACGGGCCATATCCGATCAGCACCGGACCATAGGCAGCCCGCATACGTGAGCGAAGTTTGTCGTACAGCCCATCGTTGTTCTTAATATCGAGTACTTGGCTGCGAAACGCCGCCACCTTCTCAGGCTCGAGACCGTCGATGAGATCTGTCGCCATCGAGACCCCGCGCGCTTCATAGCGCGAGGGCGCTCTCGAAAAGCCGAATACCTGGGCGACGGCGTAATTGAGCAGAGCGGGGTCTTCCTCGGCCTCCTTCAGCACCCCGACGACAAAACGTATAGTCTCGGCAACATCGGGACAGCGCTCGGCATAGTATGAGAGCCTCCCGGTGGCCTGGCTGTAGGTATAGCCGTTTGAGTAAGCCAGTCCGGCGGCCCAGGTCTTCATAAAGATACCGTGACCACCCCCTCCGCCATAGAGCTTACCCGTGAGACAGTCAATCACAGCGGCAGTGCTGGTGTCGTAGTGGTCGGCGTGCCGGGCCGAGAACAGCACCACGCCGTTGCGTGTTCCCTCGTGCACCAGGCCGACATACAGCGGGTGATCCAGCCCGGACTCCCGACTCTTCAGACGTTCGAGGATCCGCTTTGAATCGGCATATTGCTGTCGCGTCGACTTCTCTGACCCAAGCTTGCCGACAAACTCCTCGATCAACGGCATCGTTGTTTCACGATCAGCCGAGTTGGAGATCATCACCAGACGGGCATTGTCGGTACGGCGGATTAGATCGAGCACCGTGTTGAATCCGGCCAGCGCCTGCTCAGGCGGAGTCAAAAGGTCAGCCTTGATCTCGTTACAGAGATAGACGAAGTCGGCCGCGAGGTTCTCGTCCGGGATTTCATTCAGACACGCTTTGAGTGTTTTGGTTATCTCAATGACAATCTCAAATGCGCCCTCGGACAAGCCGGAGAGGTCATGACTGAATTCCTCCGGCAGGGGTGGCGTTTCCGCTTCGGAGGACCGTACATTCTCAAGTCCACTCAACAAAGCGGTAACCTGTTCGCGATCAGCAGACCGACCGAGCCCAGCCAAAGCCATGAGAAAATCGGAGAGGTCGGTCTGGTCTTTCTGATCCCCCGGACCGGTCAGCAGCCATTTCAGGCGCTGGATGTGATGCGTCTCGGTGAGGAAACAGTAGGTCGACATAAACAGCGGATTGTCCTGAAAGCGATATCCGTTGGCGGGGTAGCGGACCCAGCGCTCTTCGGAAGATTTCATAGTGTTGCGATAGGAAATAAGCGACTGATCGATCACATCCATCATCCGCGGCAGATTATCCACACTCAGGTAAGGTGTGTACAGGGCGGCCTCCATCCAGCCCAGAGCATTCTCAAGTTCCTCGCGGTTGTTCCCCTGGCCGGACAAAACCAGTTCGACGCGGCCGGATTCAAGGCCGTGATCGTAATAGGCGCCAAGACCGAGCACCTCTCGGCGTAACGCTTCCCGCATTTGGTCAAAAGGAACGATCTCTCCGTCCTTGGTGACGCCGATATCGGTCAGAACGGATGGCACAAACGGCAGATAGACCATCAGCGATTCCGGCACGACATCCATGCGCAGGGTGAGATCGAGACGCGATGCCGCCATGTTCTCAAAAGTCGACGCCACCATCGGGATGCCGCCGGTGAGCGTGATGGTTTCGTATTTGAGTTGGTCGTCAAGAGTCAGGGGTGGGTTGTCGATAAACCCCGGCAACTCGTCTTTGGCGGCTGCGGCCTCAAGAACAACCGTGTTGGCATCGAACTCTTCTTTGTACTTTGCGATTGCCGCCTGATCGTCATCGACACCGTACTTCTTCTTGAAATCCTCGATGTAGCCTTCCAGCCGTTTCTGTTTGGCCTCGGTTGCCCTGGTGAGCACTTCGGGCGAAGGAGCCGCGCCCACCGCGTACGGTGTCACCGTGAGCACTTTCCAGAAGTCGATCTCATTGCGCCAGAAATTCGTGTCCGAGTCGAGCAGACGTTCGATCTCGGCGTAGCGCTCTTTCAGCACCAGCGACTTGCGGAAACCCTCTTCGCGTTCCAGGTCGATCATCAGCGAGAGCCAGCCACTGCCGGCGCCGCTGCGAAAACCGAACATCGGCGGCGAGTTGAGATACTTGTCCGTCTGCTTCTTATTTTGAATCACCCGCGAGCGGACGCGCTGATTGAACTGGACCAGTTCTTGTGAGCCATCGGCGTAATCGTGCACTTTGCGAAATTCGTCGACAATCAGAGTCCTGATACTGTCCAGCATCGGCTCGGTGATGTGAGCGTTGTCGACCCCCATCAAGGCCACGTAAATCGAAATACCCAGATCACTGTCGACACCGCTCCAGACGTAGTTACCGCCCAGGTCGACCTTGCGGGTCTGGGAGTTGATGAACAGGTTGTAAAGATTCGAAGTCTCACCGCTTGCAAAAGTCTGGAGAAACAATTCCAGAAGGAACAACTGCCCGGCATCCAACTCCAGATCGTTGGGCCAGGCGAAAACCGTGTAGCCGGGATCTGCCGGATTCTTGCTGGGGTAGGAAGTCAACTTCATGGTACCCACCGGCGCCGGATCGGAGGGCGGAAAGTGGTAGGCGCTGATCCCGACGGTCGGACTGGAGTCCGGCTTTTCCTGACAACGCTTCAGAATCCCACTCATATTTTTCAGGCAGTCTTCCACCGAGACATCATCCGGAATACTCACGATCGCGCCCATGTTGGACAAATGATGAGTTTCTTTGTGGAAGCGTTGCATGTCAGCCGGCGCCATCTCGCGCATCACATCGGGATCGCCGCCGGAGATGTAGGACAGCGGATGGTTCTCGCCGTAGACCAGTCTATTCATCTCGCCGCCGTAGTAGTACCAGGGCTTCTCAAAACCGCTGACCATCTCGGTATAGACAGTGCCCTTTTCATCGATCGACAGGGTTCCGTCCTGCTGGTCGACATTGACCCCGATATGACAGACTTCGCGGCGGATCTCCTCGTCGGTGAAATCGGGATGTCTCAGAGCGTACAGTTTGGCCTCGAAAATATCGTAGAAGGTATCTTCGCCGGCCGAGGTATTGAAATGGTAGCAGGTTCTTGTCTGGGCGGTGTAGGCCGTGCTGTTGGCCAGCGACATGTCTTCCAGCACCGCCACGTAGCGACCACGGTTGCCTTTGCCCAACAGCAGATGCTCACAGGCGTGCGGCTCTCCCATGCTCGAGGTGGGCGGCGTCTTCACCCACATGAAAGCCTGGGGAACCGATTCAACCTGTACCAGATCGACTATGAAGCCGTATTCATCCGAGATGAATCGCGCCCCCATCACCTGACCGGCGCCGTTCTCATACAGATTGGCCACGGTGAAACCGTGTAGTTTTTCTTGTGGTTGTGGGAACTCCTGGTCGGTACCTGACCATACCGGCAGGGCCAGCAGAAGGACCAGAATAGTCACGAGCGGTGTCATTTGCTTCCTGAAACGCATACGTTGTCTCCTGTCTGTTTGCGTTAGACCGTCGTTTTATCATACGAGCAAATGGATGCTATGGCAACGGATTTGATTTGGAGGGGAAGAGTCGTGCGCCAAGTGGACACAGGGACAGCCTTGGGAAGTCCGCCGCCCACGAGAGTGAAGGCCTACCCGCCACCCTTCGACTGCGCTCAGGACGACCCCTCGGGCCAGGGGTTTTGACCTGCGACTCCCCTCACAGGACTTTCCCCACTACTGGTTGGGGGTTTCTTGTAATGTGAATTGAATTAAGGGGTTGGTGTTTTCAGGAAGTGGAACGACTCGTCATGCTAGACTTGATCCGGCATCCAGTTCCGTATTCGAAGACTGGATTCTGGCTTTCGCCAGAATGACAGAGTTCCCACAGCAAGCTGATGGGCCACCGGTCCCAATATAAACCCACCCGTTTTGTGGGGCACCCGTGTG
>JAUXBJ010000167.1 GCA_030619425.1 bacterium | reverse complement strand
GGGCATCGCAGATGCGGTCGATTCGCCGCGTCTTGCTGGAGCGCGCCGTGAGATGGAGAATAACTTCGGTGTCCGAAGTTGTCTGAAAGATCGATCCCCTAGCGTCCAGGCGCGAGCGCAATTTCGTTGCGTTGGTGAGATTGCCGTTGTGGGCTATCGCCAGACTGCTGCGACGGTTGGTGATCAGGAAAGGCTGGATGTTTATGAGAGATGAGGCGCCGGTGGTGCTGTACCTGGTGTGACCGACGGCCATGTTGCCGGTGAGTTTGTGGATGGTTTGCTCATCACCGAATACATCCGACACTTCACCCATTCCTTTGTGCATGTGGATTGTGCCCTGATCGGAAGTAACGATACCGGCCGATTCCTGGCCACGATGTTGCAGCGAGTAGAGACCGAAGTACGTCAACTCCGCTGCCTTGGCGTTTCCAAAGAGTCCAAAGACGCCGCAATTGTCGTGCATGAGGTCATCCAGCATAATTTCTCCTTGGGCGCCGGCCCGGAAAGCGCTAAATGTATTGCCCCGGGTGGCGAATGTCAAACGATTTGGCGGTTGTCTGATCTCATATTACTTGAAGGCGACTGCACAGCCCAACGGAAGGGAGGTGGATCTGTTCAATAATAGCACAAGAAAGGGCTGGTGGAAAACCCGCTCTGGCTTTACCTTTAGGGTTACTATCTGATTTACTGCAGCCGCCAGGGAAATCGGCGGCGAGGCATTCGATTTGCTCAACATGGCCTGTACAGTAGCTTCGACTTGTGTGAAAGATGAGTAAAGACAACAGCAAATACGAGGTTCTCAGACAGTTGGCTGTAGCCGGCGCGGCGGGAATGGACGGCATGGCGTCGGCTCAAACGGCATTGGAGCAGGCTGCCGCGCTGGTTGGCCTGTCGGCCGCGGCGTTGCATCTTTGGGATGAAAAGGGCAAGCCCACGCTGGCAGCCGTTTACGAAGTGTCTGAGGTCGACCGGCAGCGTTTGCAGACCCTCGAAGAGGAGTTGTACGCCGGGCTGCGGCGCGAGAAGCAGTTGGAGTCGGCTTACTTATCGTTTGCAGGCAACCCGCCAACTCATTCCTTTACCCTGCCGCTGCGGCGAGGCGCCCAGGTATTCGGCGCTGTCATCGGGTTGCAGGAAGGGGTGCGAACGATCATATCGGAGGATCTGTTTCTGGAGGCACTCTGTGCGCTGCTGTCGCTCAACTTTGCCGCCGCCGGACTGACCAGGGCGGTGTCGGCGGATCAAAAGTCCCTGAACGCAGCCAAGGTGGAGGGGATTCATGAGACAGCAGTTACAGCCAACCACGAGATCAACAACGCCCTCACGCCCATACTTGGGAATGCCGACGTCCTGAAGAAACACCGGGGCCTCGATGAGGATCTCAAGAAGAAGATTATGCAGATCGAGGAATCGGCCTTACGCATCAGTAGTGTGCTCCGACGTCTCATGCGCGTCGACAAACCGGACTCGGTGGTTTACTACGACAATATCAAGATGATTCCACTACCGCCCGAAGAGGACTCGGATACGACCTGACCTCACAGTTCGTTCAGGGGGCGCACAACCAATCGACAAGAATTCTCATCGCCTCGGGGTTGTTGTTGATGATGTCGGTGCCGTGATCTGAACCTCTGAAGATATGCAGTCCTCGTAGGGCAGGATCCCTGCGATCCTGCCGACTCGTCACCCTGAGCATTCCCCTAACGTCACCCTGAGCATTCCCCCCAACGTCACCCTGAGCGGAGTCGAAGGGTGGCGTACCCTGTGGGCGGATACTGGATACTGGCTTTCGCCAGTATGACAGGCAAGCCTGATTCTCGCGCTATGTGCGGCAGCGTCATGGAGCGTTCACCTACCCGACTTCATTTATACAGCGACTCGAACTCATTCGTCTGTGTCTTTAGTTCCGTGGCGTAAATGATGTACTCCTTGATATTGCTCTGATACAAGGCCTCCAGCATGTGCAGCACCAGGTGACGCATCATCTCGAGTTTCGGCTTGATCTGGTCCTCTGCCGCCTCAAGCTCAGTCGGGAGCGGAGCCACGATCAGGTTTTCCATTTTGGCCAGGAGGGTCTCGGTAGACCCCACGAGTCCCTCGACATTGTTGTCGGGAAGATGCGTTCCCACAATAATATCAAGTGTGATGACCAGCCCCTCAAACTCAGGGAAACTGACCGGCAGCAGAGTAGCGGCGGTCGCTTCGAAAGCGTCGTGGAGATCGGGCATGAGTCGGTACACGAGGGCACTGTCGGCCTGTTGGCAGGCTTCAGAGTATTGTTCAACCAGTTCTGCGAAACGCTTTCGATGTTTGATGAAAGCCTGTTGCTGCGTTTCCGTTGTGAACTGAGGCTTAAGCTGTTCGATAGCCACAAAAGCCTCGGCAAACCCGGGACCGGCGGCCAGCAGCGCTTCGTAGTCTTTCTTGGGCCAGGCCTGATGCCAGGCCGGAGCCATAATATGGTGAAAGGTCTCAAAGGGAACAAACCCGGCGGTGGCAGCGCTGTCGGCCGGGTAACCTTCCTGGGCTCGCGCACCAACAGCGAACAGAACAAAGATAGTAACGATCACCAATCGTTTCATGGTGATTTCTCCCAGCTATGCTCAACCGCCGGTGTGGCGGCTGGTGGTTAGATTACGTTCGTTTCCTCAACGACGACGCCCCGTGCAAACCGGGTGGGGCAGAGTTTCGAGATGTTCACCGATGGTTCCTGTCCGGTCAAAACCTGAGCCGTGACCAAACCGGCGGCGGGCGCATGCATGAAGCCGTGGCCGGAGAACCCGACGACGTGGAACATCCCCTCCACCTTCGGTTCCCAACCGATGATGGCATGATGGTCAGGCGTCACCTCGTACAGTCCCGCCCACTCGTTGGCCACCTCAGCCTGTTCCAACTGCGGAATACGATGAAGCGCCTTCTCTAAGATAGCATCCGTATAGTCGGGGTCGATTGAGACGTCGAACGACGGTTCCACCGATTTGTCGGCCCAGCCCAGAAGCATACCCCGGGATTCCTTGTGACAGTACAGACCGGATTTCACATCGACCACCATCGGAAAGAACGGCTTCACAAAGTCCAGTTCACCGGTAGTGACAATCTGTCGTCGCACCGGCTGTACGGGTACCTCAGCGTCGACCATTTCCCCGATCATAGCGGCCTGAGGTCCGGCACAGTTTATGACCAGAGGTGAACTGATGGCGCCGCGACTGGTTTCTACACCACAGACCTTCCCGCTTTCACATTCGATGCCGGTCACTTCGCAACCGAACTCGAATTTGATGCCAAGTTTGCGGGCTCCTTTCTCGTAGCCGGTCAGGAATTCGTGCGGGTCACCGAGGCCGTCGCCGGGACAGTAAGAGGCCAGTTGGATACCATCGAGCGACACATGGGGTGCATATCGGCTAATATCCTCCGGGTTCAGAAGTTGGACATCGAGCCCCACGGATTTCTGGAGATTGTAGTCGGCGCGAAACCGCTTGACGTCGGCATCGTCCTCGAGCAAGAACATATACCCGACGCGGTCGAACAACGCTTCATGTCCGGTCTCTTCTTCAAACCCGGCCATGATCTTCTCCGACAGGATGGACATTTCGATATTCACCTTAGTGGAGAACTGCGCCCGGATTCCACCGGCCGCTTTTGAAGTTGCGCCGGCACCGAGGAGAACATCTTTTTCCAACAGGATGATCTGACCGAACTTCTCGCGAGCCAGATAGAAAGCGGTGGCGACACCAATGATACCGCCGCCGATTATAATCGCGTCTGCTTTTGTGCGCATAGTCGTCATACCAATAGGTCCTCTTCGTTTGCATCAGAGGATCGGACCAAGATTAAACATCACCCCGCCTAATGTCAAGCCAATTAAGCGGAAGGTCCCGTCCAGTACTCAAAAACGTGCAATTAAGGCTTGGTGATCGATTCTGAATTCGATAGATTCCAGAGCTATGGCTTCCAGAACACTCGAAAAACTGTCCAATCGGTTCCAGTTTCACGGAACCCATATTCTCATTCTGCTGGCGGTGTTCGTGGGTTTGGCTACCGGCTTTGGCGCCATGGGCTTCACCTGGCTCATACAGTATTTCAACAGGCTGGCTTTCGGTCTGACCGATCAGATTCTGACCGAGGCGGTGGGAAGCGGCGGGTACAAGTGGTGGCTTCCGCTGATTCCAATGGTCGGTGGGCTGATAGTCGGACCGATTGTCTATAAGTTCGCGGCTGAAGCCAAGGGGCACGGTGTCCCGGAGGTAATGAATTCCGTGGCCCGTCTGGGTGGAATCATTCGTGCCCGGGTGGCGGTCGCCAAGACGATTGCCTCGGCTATTTGTATCGGATCCGGGGGGTCGGCAGGTCGCGAGGGGCCGATCGTGCAAATCGGTTCAGCCATCGGATCCTCGATTGGGCAGGTGTTTCACATGTCCGGAGATCGGGTCAAGGTGTTGGTCGGTTGTGGCGCAGCCGCCGGAATCTCGGCAGTGTTCAACGCGCCGATAGCGGGCGTGATATTCTCACTGGAAATAATCCTTGGCGACTTCACGATCAAGACTTTTTCTCCCGTGATCATTTCTTCAGTGGTAGCGTCGGTCGTCACGCGCAGCTTCATGGGGGATCACCCGGCTTTTGAAGTGCCCAGTTACTCGCTGGTATCGGCGTGGGAGATCCCGTTGTACACTCTTATGGGTATCGCCCTGGGTGGGTGTGGCGTGCTGTTCACGCGTACGCTTAGTTGGTTTGAGGATGTTTTCGACAAATTGAAAATTGCCGACTGGACAAAACCGGCGGTCGGAGGACTCCTCCTTGGAGGGATCGCCATTTTCTATCCGCAGGTGCTGGCCGATGGATACGAGACAATTGGTTTGACCCTGCACGGAGATTTGGGTGTTTCGCTGCTGCTGATTCTAATCTTTCTGAAACTCCTGGCCACATCGTTAACACTCGGTTCCGGTAACTCGGGGGGCATTTTTGCACCGTCGCTCTTCATGGGAGCGGTGGCCGGCGGCGCCTTCGGGTTTGGCGTGAATCACCTTTTCCCAAATGTTACGGCCTCGCCCGGCGCTTATGCTCTGGTGGGTATGGCTGGGATGGTGGCGGCGGCCACGCACGCGCCGATGACAGCGCTGTTGATTATCTTTGAAATGACTTCCGACTATCGCATAATCCTGCCTTTGATGGTAACGGTGGTCTTCTCGGCGCTGGTGGCCGGCAAGCTGTTCGAGCATTCCGTCTACACCGTCAAACTGGCTCGACGCGGCATCGATATTCGTGGTGGCAAGGACATCAATGTTCTACGCTCGCACCTGGTGTCGGAGATCATGGATCGTAAGTTTGAAACTCTGCGCGCCGCGACGGCACTACATACTATCTTTCGCTATATTCAACAATCGAAAGAATCGTATTTCATCGTGACCGACCATGACGGCCGTCTTCGCGGCGTTCT
>JAUXBJ010000051.1 GCA_030619425.1 bacterium | reverse complement strand
CCGATCACACAGGCGCTGTTACGCCACTGTTTCGAACACAAGCTGCGCCTGGTGGGGCTGGCTCTGATGGCCGAAGGAACGGCGATTGGATACCGGCTATTGCGCGAAACAGCCGAAGAGTTTGATGCCGAGTATGGAACCGACTATGTCTTTCTCGGCTTCAGACCACAGTACATCGCGGCCATCCTGTCGATGGGAGAATCAATCAAGGCGACCTTTCCGGAAGACTACCTGGGTCGACCGTACGACAGTTTGGCCCTCATGCGCCCGCTTGGCGACTATAGCGATGTCGCCGGAGTCCTCTCGATTGCCGATGGTTCCTTCACCACCCATTGGATGGAGTACGGTGGACGCTATAAACTGAAAGTATTAGCCGGCGTGACGGCGGCTATGGTTACGACTTATGACCCGTACCTCGCGTCCGGTCAAATGCAAGCAATGGTCAGCGGGCTTCGCGGTGCAGCGGAGTACGAAACGCTCATCAATCGAGGTGAGGGAGGCGCACGCGGCATGCTGGCCCAGACCTCGGCCCACCTGTATGTCATCCTGCTCGTAATTCTTGGAAACGTGGCGTATTTCCTGAAGCGACGGAGGACGAACTGATGGACCTCGGCACCGCCGTTGCAGGCCTTCTCACCCTGGGCATACTGACTTTCCTGTACCGCGATAACCCGATCTACAAGATGGCCGAGTCATTGCTGATCGGTGTCTCCATCGGCTACGTCCTCGTCATAACCTGGTCGTCGACTCTGATGAGTCTGTTGTTCACCCCCTTGTTCACTGACGGCCGATTCTGGTTGATAGTGCCGTTGTTGTTCGGATTGATGATGTTCGGCCGCTTCCATAAACGGACATCGTTCCTCTCTCGTTTTCCCATCAGTGTGATGATCGGCTCCGGAGCGGGCATAGCTATCCCGGTGATGCTGGAGCAAAGGACACTCAAGCAGATGACTGCCACGGTGATGCCGTTGGTGACAGAATCCGGCTGGCCGGACCTATCGGCGCTTGTCGTTTTGCTCGGCGTACTGACCACGCTGTGCTATTTCTACTTCAGCCGCGAGCACAAGGGAGCTTTTGGCGTTGCGGCCAGGATTGGTACCTGGTTCCTGATGATCTTCTTCGGCACCACCTTCGGCTATACTGTGATGTCTCGCATGTCGACGTTCATCGGACGCATGGAATTTCTTCTTACCGATTTCTTTCAACTTACCGGATGAGATGTGAGCGTCAGGTATGAAATGCCCTCGATGCAAATCCACGATGAAAGAACTCAAACGATCATTTCATAAGCAACGCAAGTGGGTCTGTGCCAAATGCGGATATGTACGGTTCCAGCAGGTCGGAAAGAAAACAGGTGGACAATCTTCGGACCAGTAGCATACAGGGCGCGCACTGCGCACACGTCGTGAAACAAACATGAACGATACATTGCACAACACCGGGTCGGCTGATATCCGAATCGGCACGTCGGGTTACAGTTTCGATGATTGGCGCGGTCCGTTCTATCCGGCGGAAACGGCCAAGGGAAAGATGCTGGATCATTATGTGAAGTTCTTCCGCACGGTCGAGATCAACTCGACCTATTACCGCATCCCCCATCCAGCCGTCATGGCTAACATCGCCAGGAAGGCTCCGGACGGTTTTGATTTCATGATTAAGGTTCCACAGTCGTTTACCCATCGCCGCACCGACCTTGAGGCCGACCTGTCCGACTACCTTGAGGCTCTGAAGCCGATGGCCGAGTCGAATAAGCTGGCCGGTTTGCTGGCCCAGTTTCCATATTCATTCAAGTTCAGCGCCGACGGACTGGACTACCTGTCGTTGTGTCGAGAGGTGCTGAGTGACCACAACTTGTTTGTCGAGTTTCGCCATGTATCCTGGGTCAATCGCACCATGTACGAACGCTTGCGCGCTGAGGGAATCGGGTATGTCTGCGTCGATGAACCGTCGCTGTCGGGGCTGCTGAAGCCGGACCTGTTTGCCACCACCAACACTGCCTACATTCGTCTGCACGGTCGCAACGCCGAGCAATGGTGGAACGGCGGCGCTCTGCGATATGACTACAAGTACTCAGGCGACGAGCTTCGCGAGTGGAAAGCAAAGATCGAGAAGCTGATCGCCAGGAAAAAGGTTGACCGCGTTTATACGTTCTTCAACAACTGCCATCAGGGTCAGGCCGCCGGTAACGCCACCGACTTTGCCGGCATGTTTCAATAGGCAGCGCACGCGCTGTGTGGTTTTTTCTTGATTCGTGTCATCCCGTACCGTATTATCACCAGCCATAATGCTGCTGACGCTGGACAACATCTGCAAGAGTTTCGGTGATACCGTCGCCGTGAACAACCTGTCGCTTCAGGTGCCTGAAGGGGTGATCTACGGAATCATCGGTCCCAACGGCGCGGGGAAGACGACGACCATTCGGATGATCATGAACATCACCATCCCGGATGCAGGCAGAGTGCTGATTGATGGTCAACCGGCCACTCCTGATTTCAGAAATCGGGTCGGCTATCTTCCCGAAGAGCGCGGTTTGTACAAGAAGATGACGGTTACCGAAGTTTTGGTTTACATGGCGCAGTTGAAAGGATGTTCGGCGCAGGCGGCGCAGTCACAAGTGGACCCATGGCTTGAGCGGATGGGGCTGTTCGACTACCGCTCGAAGAAAGTCGAGGAACTCTCCAAGGGGATGCAACAGAAGCTGCAGTTCATCTCCACGATTCTGCATGATCCTGATCTGGTCATTCTGGACGAGTTGTTCTCCGGACTCGATCCGCTCAACATTGAGATCATCAAAGATATTCTGCTCGAGTTGAAGCGGAACGGGAAGACGATCCTCTTTTCGACCCACGTTATGGAACAGGCGGAGAAACTCTGCGATCACGTCTGCATGATTTCCCGTGGGCGCAAGGTTATCGATGGCAGCATGACGGAGGTCAAAGCTCAGTTCGGAAGAAATTCCGTACAGATCGAAATCGAGGGTAATGGGCACTTCCTCAGGGAACTATCCGGTGTGCTGCACGTGACCGAGTTCAACAACTACCTCGAGTTGGAGTTAGCCGAGGGTGTCGACAGTAACGAAATACTGAAGCAGGTAGTCGAGCGCGTAGCCGTACGACGCTTCACTCAATTGGAACCTTCCCTGTACAACATCTTCATAGAGATGGCGCAGGTCGAACAGCCGGGATCAGATATGTCCGGCGGGGGAGACAGTGTCTAAGTTTCTGATTGTTTTCAAGCGTGAGTACGCCCAGGTCGTCAAGAAGAAATCATTCGTCGTCGGCCTGATCCTGACACCCGTTCTCATGTTGGCCTTTGTGCTCTTGCCGGCTTTACTAGCCCACATGAAAGCCGATGGCACCGAGCGTCTGGCCATCATAGATCAAACGGAACGCTCGATCGGCAACCAGTTTGCCGAATCACTGAACGAGTACAAACTTACCGACGATGAAGACACTCCGTACTATTCGGTAGAGCAGGTTTACACAATCAATCCGGGTGATTCCGTACGCTTTCGGGCTGTCGAGGAATCTTTGCGAGAGCAAATCAACGATAAGAATCTTAAGTACTTCTTAGTGCTGAGGCAGGACGCCGATCTGGTCGACAGCAGCATGTACATAGTCACGAACTCCGACAATTTCAGATCGCTCCGTCGGTTCGAACGAAAGCTGTCGGATCTTATGGCGTCGGTTCGCCTTGAAATGTCCGACATAAATTTGTCGGTGGACTCCGCTCTCACCCTGACTCGTTCCATCGATCTGGTTGTGCGTGACACCAAAGGCGAGTCGATGCCGTTTCTCACGAAGTACTTCAGCGCCCTCGTGTTCGTGATGGTTCTGTTCGGGACGATTCTCGGCTACGGTCAGTTGGTCATGCGTTCGGTCATAGAGGAGAAGAATTCACGCATCATGGAAGTGATGATCTCATCGGTCAGCCCTTTTCAATTGATGATGGGCAAGGTCATCGGACTGGGAGCCGCCACCCTGACTCAGGTGGCCGTCTGGTTCGCTATGGGAGCCGGACTGTTCCTTTTGCGCTCCTCGTTCGACATCGATCCGTCAATCGACCGTATCGTGTTCAACCCGGCCATCATCGTGTTCTTTGTGCTCTATCTCGTGTCCGGGTACTTGTTGTTCTCAACCCTGTTTGCTCTGCTGGGGTCAATAGTGACCTCGGACAAAGAGGCTCAAAGTCTGGTGGCGCCGATTACCATGCTCTTGATCCTCCCGGTCATACTGGGAATTGCGGTGGTCCAGGAACCTAACTCCTTGATGGCCCGCGTACTCTCACTGATACCGTTTACGGCGCCGACAATGATGATGATGCGGCTGGTTTTCGTGGCGCCCACCCTCAGCGAATACTCGCTTTTCAGCGGTATTGTCGGTGAAGCATTACTCGGCTTTTTGCTGGTAGTAGCGGCATTTGCCGGCATGGTCTGGCTCACCTCTAAGGTGTTCCGGATCGGAATCCTAATGTACGGCAAACGAGCAACCTTGCCTGAGATAATCAAGTGGTTAAAATACTGATGCGCCTTGTCGATAATCCCGATATGAGCAGGCTTCATGCAATCTGTAAGGGTTTTGTGCTGACCGCGGCGACCCTCCTGTTTTTCACCAACAGTATCGGCTACCTGGAGCCGATTGGCGACATCAAGGAACCCCTCGTCAGCCAGTTCTACCATTTCGACTTCGATAATGTCAAAAAGGGTCCCTGGCTAAACGCCCGCGCGGTTCTCCTGGTCAACTACGAGAACGGCGAAGTACTGCATGCCAGGAACGCCGAGCAAGTGACGTCGATCGCGTCAATCAGTAAGCTGGTAACAGCCATGGTGGTACTGGACAACGGAGTCGATCTTAATCGCACCGAGAAGATCACGCGCGACGATGCCCGACGTTCCTCACGTTCACGCCTCCGCGTCGGCAGCGAGTTGACCCTGCGGGACTTGCTCTTCGCGAGCCTGGCCAGTTCCGATAATCGAGCCGCCCGGGTTCTGGCACGGGCTGTATCGGGTTCAATCGAGCAGTTTGCCGCCGAGATGAACGCCAAGGTAGCCGACCTCGGATTGACACAAACGGTATTCTATGAACCGACGGGGCTGGATGAGCGCAATGTGTCAACGGCCCATGAGGTTGCCAAGCTGCTTCATTACGCGTACAAGTATGAACTGATTGCGGAATTCACGGCTGAGAAACAACACCGTGCCCGCTACCACAACAAGAAGAACTACGCCAGGTTGCTTCCCAACACCAACCGGCTTCTCTGGTCTCGGTATGACGTGCTGGCCGGTAAAACCGGCTACATCCAGGCGGCCGACTACTGCCTGACTTCTTTGGTTCGTAACAAGAAAGGGGAGAGGCTGACCCTGGTGCTTCTGGGCGTGCCGGGTGATCGGCTGCGTTTCAAGGAAGCCCGCCGCCTGCTTGACTGGGGCTATCGCCACGTCAGCTAATAATTGTTTGGCAATTCCGCCTGCACCGACTATTTTACAACCTCCATGACAACCAATGACTCCATACTGGTGGTCGGAGCCGGGTTCGTGGGGCTGGCAACGGCCGCTTTCCTGGCAACCAAAGGACTCTCGGTCACCGTCGCTGAGAAAAACCAATTCATCGTCGACTCGCTCAGAAAAGGCAAACTGCATTTCCGCGAACCTGAGCTTGCAAAACGACTCAAGGCAGCCGTCGGGACCGGGCATCTTTGCGTTGTCTTACCGTCCAGAGATATCTACCAAAAGGCGTCGATCATCATCGTGGCTATCGATTCGGCCGACCAGCAGACGTGGAAGATGAAGTTAACTGCCTTTGAACGAATGGCCGAATGGATCGGGGGTGCCAGGCGCAAGCAACCGGCGGTGGTGCTGCTCAAGTCGACCAATATTCTCGGCTTCGCCGGTCTTTTTCGAGGACTTCTCGATCAGGCAGCGTTTGGCCATGAAGTACAACTGGTCGTCAATCCCGAGTTTCTCAGAGAAGGTTGTGCGTACGAGGATACGGCTCGCCCATGGCGTGTGGTGGTCGGCGCCGACGATCCGAAAGCGCGGCGACGGGTGGTGCGATTCTACAAGAAGCTCCTGAGCGCCTCGGTTCCGATCATCGAAACCGATTGCGCCTCGGCAGAGTTGATCAAGCTCGGGGCCAATCTCTACCTGTCACACCGACTTGCTTTCATCCATGAGATCGCCGAGTACGCTCACCTGCAATCACTGGATCTTGCCGCCATAAAGCAGGCAATCGGTCTCGACCCGCGCATCGGCACCGAGTATTTCGAACCCGGACTCGGTTTCGGCGGCTCTTGCCTGCCCAAGGATTGCTACCTGATTAATTCCCGCGAGTCGGAAACCGGGTTCACTTTTCACACCGCCGAGACAGCGCTTGAAATCAATGAGCGAGTATTGACGAGCATTGTGACAACCTTGCAGTCTCACTTGAGCAGCCTCAAACGCAAAAAGATAGCTCTGCTCGGTGCCGCCTTCAAACCGGAGGCCGATGACACTCGCGGTTCTCGGGCAGTCAAGTTGGCGTTGAAACTACGCCGACGAGGGGCGACAGTTGCCGTGTACGAACCGTTCCTTATCCACGCCGACCAGATTGTCGAGGGAAATCTGCCGCTTGTGCATAATCTGAACGAGGCGCTGACAAACGCTCACGTTATCGTGATCGGTACGGCGCATCGTCGCTTCCGAAACTTGCGTCCGAAAACCGTTGCGGCTCTGGTCAAGAACAAGCTTGTCTGCGATCGCTTTGGACTGCTCAACCGCACCATCTGGGAGAGGCATGGCTTCGAGTTTGTGTAGTTTCATCGTAGGTCAGTCCGCCGCGGCGGACTGTGCTCCTGACACAGGCGTAGCCTGTTCTTCGCCGCCTACAGTTCGACTGAAAGGTTCAATCAGTCCGTTGGTAGGTCAGGGGTTTAGACCTGCAAGACTTTATCCCCTCTGGAGAGGGGTGGCCGAAGGCCGGGGTGTGTTTGCCCAGTCGGGAATACAGAAGAACACACCCCTGAATCCCCTCTCAAGAGGGGAGAAGAGCCTGGACAATGCTGTCCGCCAGTACCGACCTGTATTATACCGTGCCCGGCAGACGTCCTCGTCTGCCCCTTTGTACGATGTAGTAAGTCAGTCCGCCGCGGCGGACTGTGCTCCTGACGATAGGCGTCAGGTTCCAAGGAACCTGACCTACACGACTGATATGCCACGGATGTCGAAACCCGCCTCCGGCGGTCCTTCGGACCAGGGGTTTCGACCTACGCTTAAAAGCAAGGTGATCGGATGAATAAACGCATTCTCGTCACCGGATCTTCCGGCACCGTTGGCACAGCACTGGTGCAGGCGCTGGATGATGCCGGTTACGGTGTCACACCGATAGACATACGGCATTCGATATGGGATGCAAAGATCGATCGCAGGACCATCATTCACGATCTCAGAAAGCCGCTCGACAAACTGCGGCTGCGTCACAAACCTGACTTAATCATCCATCTCGCCGCCAACGCCCGCGTGCACGACTCGGTGGTTCAACCGCAGATGGCCTTTGACAATCACCTGATGACTTACAATGTTCTGGAGTACGCACGCATAAAGGGTGTCGAGAAGGTGCTGTTCACGTCGTCGCGCGAAGTGTACGGTGAAACCAACGCCCGCAGTCGCATCCGTGAAGACAATACGCACGTAAGCAGAATGAAAGCGCCATACACAGCTTCGAAGTTCGCCTCCGAGGCACTGGTGCATTCCTATCACGACTGCTACGGCCTCAAGCCGGTAATCGTGAGACTTTCCAATGTCTACGGTCGCTATGACGTCTCTGAGCGCGTCATCCCGCTTTTCTTGTACTATGCCAAACGCAACCGGGAATTGTGTGTGTTCGGTAAGGAGAAGAAACTCGACTTCACCTTTATCGACGACTGCACGGATGGTTTGGTGCGAATCGTCAAGCGTTTCAACCGCGTGGCCGGGTTGACCTTCAATATATCTTGCGGCAAAGGGGAGAGGCTAATCGATCTGGCACGGATGGTTGTCGACACTGTCGGTTCTTCTTCAAAGATCACAACCACTGACAAGAGAGTGGGGGAGATCTCATCGTTTATTGG
>JAUXBJ010000304.1 GCA_030619425.1 bacterium | reverse complement strand
GGGCCAAGGCGGCATTGCCGCTGTCCGGATCGCCGGCGACCGTAGTCTGAATATTCTCAAGAAACATTTCAAATCCTCCGGCGGACGTCAGGTAACATGGCGTCCTTTTCAGATGCGGACCGGATGGTTTTGTGGCAGCAGCGGCGAGCGGCTCGATGAAGTCATGGCAGCCTACATGCCGGCGGGTCGTTCATACACAGGTTTGAGCCAGGTGGAGATATACTGCCACGGCGGTTCCGAGGTGGTTAAACTATTGCTGGGTCAGTTGTTAACATCAGGCGCACGAGCCGCAGAACCGGGCGAGTTTACCCGTTTGGCATTCCTGAACGGGCGCATGGACCTGACCCGAGCCGAAGCAGTCGCTGAGACTATTGCCGCCAACACGGAGACCTCGCTAAGCGTGGCACGGGAGCATCTGTCGGGAGCATACGCAGAGCACGTCGAGACACTCCGAAAAGCGTTGGTGGAGATACTTGCGGAAATCGAAGCCTCTATTGACTACTCAGAGGAGGATATCTCACCGGAAGACCAGCGGAGCAGCGCTGCTGCCCTCAGCCAACTGATCTCAACGATCAGCGCCCTCAGCAAGAGCTATGACTCGGGACGTATTCTTCGTGAAGGATTCAAGCTGGTAATTGCGGGTCGACCCAACGCCGGCAAATCCTCGTTGTTCAACCTGCTCCTGAAGCAGCAGCGGGCACTTGTGGCGCCTACCCCGGGAACCACGCGGGATTATCTCTCGGAGTGGATCGAATTGGATGGTTTGCCGATCAACATCATAGATACCGCCGGGCTGCGCCTCCATAGTGGCCAGGTCGAAAAGGCCGGGCAGCAAGTGGCAAGGCAGTTGGTCTCAGATTGTGACCTGCTGTTGTGGATCGTCGATGTGTCACGCAAGAGATGGCGCTGGGAGGCACGATCTGACCTTGCCCGTCTCAGTGCGAGTCGTAGTCTTGTGGTGGGCAATAAGATAGACCTGCTAACCAAGAGCCTTGAGCATGGGAATTCGGACTCGGATGAGCTGATTCAGATCTCCTGTCTTACGCGAAGAGGTTTTCCGAAGTTCACGCAGAAGCTGGCCAAACGAGTTCATTCGTCCATGCCTGATCTCACCTCCGGGCTGGTGGTAACTTCGGCGCGGCATCGTCAGAAGCTGCAGACTGCCGCTCGTCAGATGAAACGAGCTGCTCGTTTACTTCGGCGCCATGAATCAGCCGAGTTGGTCGTCTTCGAACTGCGTCTAGCCGCTGATGCCTTGGACGAGATCACCGGGAAAATATATAATGAGGAAATTCTGGATCAGATTTTCTCGAAATTCTGTATCGGCAAATAGGTTTCACATGAAACAGGTAAACCTGTTTTTCGGCCTTCGGCCGCGGTGCGTGTAGATTATCAGGACCGTATGGTAGCCAAGTAATGACGAATCGTGATTATGATATTGGCGTGCCCCCGTTGTGGTGGGGTGATCTTCAGATCGCCCCACAGAGCAGCGGTTTCACGCTGGGTCTGAAGAGCCTCCGGACAGGGGAGGTAAACCTGTTTTTCGGCCTTCGGCCGCGGTGCGTGTGGATTATCAGGACCGTATGGTAGCCAAGTAATGACAGAACCTGACTTTGACATAGTAGTTGTCGGCGGTGGTCATGCCGGGGTTGAGGCGGCGCTGGCCGCGGAGCGAATGGGGCAGCAAGTGGCCATCGTCACCATGGACCGACATAAACTGGCTCTGATGTCCTGCAATCCGGCTGTAGGTGGTATCGGTAAGTCACACCTTGTCAAAGAGATAGATGCACTTGGCGGCCTTATGGCGGAAGCCATCGACGCTACCGGGATACAGTTCAGACGGCTCAATCTGTCGCGTGGACCAGCCGTCTGGTCAACCAGGGCGCAGGCCGATCGAGTGGAGTATACTCAGTTCGTCTGCGACTACGTCGAACAGACCAGGGGTGTTGAGATCATCGAAGATATCGTGGATGGAATAACCATCCGTGGCGGCTCAGTGGCAGCAGTCCGGACCGTATCAGGCCGGCAAATCAGCGCCGGGGCAGTGATTGTATGCTCCGGGACTTTCTTATCCGGGCTGATCCATATCGGCGAAGAGAAAATCGAGGCCGGCCGCATGGGTGAACCGGCAGCTTATGGACTCTCAGAATCCCTGCGCGAGCTCGGCTTCGAGGTTGGACGCTTGAAGACCGGCACACCGCCGCGGCTGGACGGCGATACAATCGACTGGTCGCTATGCCGACCTCAACCGGGTGAGGAACCGATACCGTTTTTCTCCTGTCGTTCACCTCGCCGCCGGTTCGACCAAGTACCCTGTCATCTGACTTACACCACCGATGAAACCAAACACCTGGTCTCGGCCAACCAGCATCGATCACCGATCTTCTCAGGTCAGATCAACAGCACCGGGCCGCGTTACTGTCCGTCAATCGAGGACAAGTTTCATCGCTTCCCCGATAAAGAATCACATCAGATCTTTCTGGAGCCCGAAGGGAATGGCACTAACGAGATATACCCCAACGGCTTTGCGACGGCGCTGCCGCGGGACATACAGGAAGTAGCTATCAGAACAGTGCGCGGGCTGGAGCAGGCGGTGGTCACGCAACCGGGTTATGCTATCGAGTACGATTACTGCCCGCCGAGTCAGATCAAACCTTCCCTGGAGACGAAATCCGTTCGCGGCCTGTTCTTCGCCGGGCAGATCAACGGCACCTCAGGTTACGAAGAGGCAGCGGCCCAGGGCCTGATGGCTGGTGTGAATGCTGCGCTGTATTTGGAAAAGGGGCCGCCCTTCATTCTCGACCGGTCGGAGGCTTACATCGGGGTGATGATTGATGATCTGTGTACGCGCACGATCACCGAACCGTATCGCATGTTCACCTCTCGGGCGGAGTATCGCCTGGCGCTACGTGAGGACAATGCCCGCGATCGGCTTTTCCGATATGCTCACAAGTATGGCTTGGTGGAGAGTGATGAGATAGAGGCGTTTTCAACTCTCGAGACTCAAACCAAAGAGCTGGTCACGTTGTTGGAGAAAAAGCGGATCAGGGTGGCTGATCTTGGTTCGGCCGGCGAACGTTTCCAAAAAGCCGACCGGGTGAGTCTGGCCAACCTGATTCGGCAGCCCAACCTATTGATTGATGAAGCATTGGCTTTGGCAAGAGGTTTCGACGATCGTTTTCAGGATAGCCAGGAGTCACTGCAGCGGGCGGCGATTCTCATAAAATACAGCGGCTATCTGGACAAACAACAGCGGGAGATTGAGAAATTCAAGCGATTGGAAGGGTTGGTCATCCCGGACAGCTTTGATTACCGTGCCATAGTCGGTCTGAAGAAAGAGGCAATTGAAAAACTGGCTCGCTTCCAGCCAGGTTCGCTGGGCCAGGCCGGTCGACTGGAAGGCGTGTCGCCGGGTGATATCGCCATCCTTTCGGTTCACCTCAAGAGACACGGAGTTGTGCCGGCATGATTCAAGAGTCCTCGCCGATTAATCTAAGCTCGGCAGACCTCTTTGGGAAGTATGACCCTGACGAGAAACTCGAACCGTTCTTCGATCTCCTGATGGAGGAAAACAAGCGAGTCAACCTTGTTTCACGTGAAACAAAGCGCGACGACCTCAGACGCCTGAGCGCAGAATCCCTGGCGCCGCTGGAACTGATCGGAGAAAAACGCTGCCGGTTCTATCTGGACATCGGCTCCGGCGGAGGCTTCCCCTCAATACCGATCATGACGGCCGCGGCATCAGGCGTGATCGAAGTCGAGCACGTGCGCCTTATCGAGAGGACTCAAAAGCGAGCGGCAGCCCTTGGTCGCATAACCTCCGGGTTAAACCTTCAGGCCGAAATCGTCCCTGAAGATTTCCCAGGCAAAAATACCTCAACAAGGTTTG
>JAUXBJ010000156.1 GCA_030619425.1 bacterium | reverse complement strand
GCGCGGTATCGAATGCGGTGTCCATTACCAGCCGATATTCGAGTTGTCGTTTTACAGAGATCATCTGGGATTGTCTCCGCAGTTTTTTCCAAACGCCACCTACGCTGGTCGCCGCGTGGTGTCGTTACCGTTCTATCCCACTCTGAAGCTGGTCGAGGTTGACCGGGTGTGTGAGAGCATTCAGTCGATTGTTAAGAGGCATAAGCGTTAAATTCCGTCCGCGCACGGCAGTCGGCGGGTTCGAAGACAGACCTGCCCTACAAGACTGATTTGTGCATTTGCGACGGGTGTTGCGCGCCACAGAGGTGATTATTGTAGCGGGCTGGGTTCGACAACATTTCCTCGGATGAGCACACAGAATACCGTTCTGATGTTGCTAATATCCTCAAGTGGGTTCTTATTCAAGATCAGGATATTGGCCGTCTTGCCTGCCGAGACACTTCCGATCTGATCGGCAACTCCGAGCCACTCGGCCGGATATCGGGTGGCCCCTCTGATGATTTCCGATTCTGAAAGGCCGTTCTCCTTCAGTAAGTCCATTTCATTAAGCGTGAATCTGGAGATGTATCCATCCTGTCCCACAAGTATCCTGACACCGCACCTAACCATCTCCTTCGTTATCAGGCAACCCATTCGGTATAGCGGCTCAAACATCTTCCTTACATTATCCGGTTCATCTTCGCTGAACACTTCGGGCCTCTCAGTGTAGTATTTGCAGACGTGTAAGGTTGGACAGAGACACGTACCGTTTTCCTTCATCGTCTCAGCCAATCGGTGGAGCTTCGTCATCGATATCGATTCAGCACCGGCCGCCATGACTCTCGAGATGAACGCTTGCTTTGTCTCTGGATCGGCCTCTTTCAACTTGTCGTGCTCTGATTTCCATTTGTCTTTCAGCACAACATACCAGGGTGACTTACCGTGCTCGATGCATCTGACACCGGCCGTCATGCCGATATCCATTGGTACTTCGTGAAAGAATGTCGGACCTGGATCATTTGCGACAGGCAAACCTCGCTTTTCTGCATAATTAACCAGCGCCTGCAGACAGGGCAAATCGAACTTTCCGAAAGTCTTGATATGGCTTGCTCCGCCATCAGCCAACATCCCAACGATCTCGCGCGCATCTTTCTTCGAGTCGACTGCGACCCACCACCCCGGCCAGCGTTTGTTCATCTCGGCGCCTCTGAGAGGGCTCTTCTCAAGCATCGGTCCTGCATAGTAGATATCCGGTCCGATGCGTCTGCCGTTGTCGATATCGCTCTTGAGCGCCTTTAGAGTATTGAGCGGTCCGCCCTGATCCCGAACCTGAGTGATTCCTTTAGCGACGAAGTCTGCCAGCACACTCGTCTCCAAATCGTCGGCAACAAACGGCTCACCGCTTTGGCATTCCTGGAATATGTCCCGCTGCGCTTCTTCGCCCTGTTTCGTAAGAGCCGAAAGATGCGTATGGCAGTCAAACAGCCCAGGCAACACGTATTTCCCGCTGCAATCAATTGTTCTAATCTCCGCAACAGGTGGCGTCTCTATTTGTCCGACCTCTTTGACACGGTGCTTCTCAATTAGAATGTCAACGCCTCGTCTTAATCCCCCACTTTGTGAATCAAAGAGATCGGCATTCTTCAGCAGTATTCGATCCATAGCAGTACCTCCTGACTCTCCCGAACCATGTAACGCTGACCGTATCAGCCAACTGAGTCGTCGTCTCTTCATCCTCATTCATAGTGTACGGGTTTTCCTTCGATCAGGCAACACTCCAGGGACATCTGACCTTGACACCTGCCCCGACAGCTTCTATATTCGCGCCGACAATCGAAGTCCGACAACGCGAAAGGACCTATCGTGAAAACCAGAGTCTTAATACTGTGTGCTGCTATGATTTGTCTGTTGGGAATGCTCGCTTGCTCCGACAACGGTGAGGCAAAAGACAAGGCCGGCGAAAGCGACTCCACCGCTGCCGCCGCAAAGAAGGAGCAGCCCAGGGAGGTTGAATCTGTTAGTACTGAGAGTGACAGTCTGGTGGGACAGCGTCCGTCGATCCGCAATGCGGACAATCCAATCGTCACTATTGCAACTGACTTTGGCAACATGACGCTGGAGTTGTATCGCGATGTTGCCCCGGCCCACGCCGACAGTTTCGTGGCTCGCACCAAAGATGGGTTTTACAACGGGTTGATTTTCCACCGGGTAGTAGCGAACTCCATGATCCAGGGAGGCGATCCGTTGGGTAATGGTAGCGGCAATGCGGGGTACTATTTGCCGGCCGAGTTTTCGGAGTTGCCGCATATTGAAGGTACCCTTTCGATGGCGCGCAGTCGGGATATCCACAGTGCCTCGTCTCAGTTCTTCATCTGTCTGAAGCGTACCCGCACAACGGCGCGTCTGGATGGCAAATACACCGTGTT
The DNA here is from genome assembly GCA_030619425.1 of bacterium. Lineage (GTDB taxonomy): Bacteria > Zixibacteria > MSB-5A5 > GN15 > FEB-12 > JAJRTA01. Next base: position 3,188 of record JAUXBJ010000156.1, on the reverse strand, counting down.
TGGTCATCTCCTGAAAGGGTACGAGGCTCTGCACGCAATCGGTGAACTGGAATGCGTAGCCAACCCCGCCAATCCCAAAGAGGTATCTAAGCCGATCGAAGACGTGGTGATGCGAAAAGTCTACTTGTCGGACGCCGATGGCAACGCACTGTAAAGGTGATCAGGAATAGGTCAGGAGTCCCCGACCCGCGCGACTGCGGAGCGACCACTGGAATATGGATACTGTAGTAAAACGCGATATCGTCATACTTGGTTCGACTGGTTCAATCGGTCGGTCCACGCTCGAGGTGGTTGCGAAACACCGAGAGCGGTTCAATGTTCGCGCCCTGGCCGCGCACTCCAATATCGAATTGCTGGCGCAACAGTGTCGTGAGTTTCTGCCGGATGTTGTCTGTATCGTCGACAAAACCAGGGGCGCTCAGCTTGAGAGTAATCTGAAAGACCTGTCGATAGATGTGGTTGCCGGTGAAGAGGGACTGGTCAATCTGGCCTCTCTCACCGGGGCCGATCTGATCATCAACGCCGTAGTCGGCGCCGCCGGTCTGCGCGCCTCGCTGGCCGCCGTCGAATGCGGAAAGTGTCTGGCTCTGGCCAACAAGGAATCGCTGGTGGCCGGGGGACCTCTGTTCCCGCCCCTGATCCAAAAGAGCGGCGCGACCATTCTGCCGATCGATTCCGAGCACTCCGCTATCTGGCAGGCCCTCGGCACGGGGAAGAAAGAAGAACTCCGCAAGATCATCATCACCGCTTCCGGCGGACCGTTTCGGGATTATCCGCTGGAGAAATTCGACGATATCACGCCTGAACAAGCGCTGAAACATCCCACCTGGCAGATGGGTCGTAAGATCACTATTGATTCCGCCACCTTAGCCAATAAGGGACTGGAAGTGATCGAGGCGGTGGCTCTTTTTCAGGTGCCGGTGGAGAAAATCGAGGTGGTGATCCATCCGCAGTCTATCGTGCATTCGATGGTGGAATTTGTCGATAGTTCGATTATCGCGCAACTATCCTCCCCCGACATGCGTTTACCCATTACGTATGCTTTGTTCTGGCCCCAGCGGGTCGAGTCGGAATTTGGTAAGCTGGAGATGAGTCGGCTCAACATGCTGACTTTCGAACCGCCCGATCTCAATCGCTTTGAGGCGCTGAAAACGGCTTTCGAGATTGCCGCCACCGGAGGCACGGCGCCGGCCGTGTTCAACGCCGCCAATGAAGTGGCCGTAAGCGCCTTCCTGGACGGCCAGATCAGGTTTACGCAGATCGCTCGAATTATCAAAGAGACGGTCGACAAAATAAAAGTTGTGTCAACGCCCACGCTCGATGATATTCTCGAAGCGGACGATTTGGCCAGGAAAACAGCAACCCGGATAGCGGATTCTATGTAATGGTAACGATAGCAGCATTCATTTTTGTTCTCGGAATTCTGATTTTCATTCACGAATTGGGTCATTTTCTGGTAGCCAAGAAGGCGGGCATTCGGGTCGATAAGTTCTCGCTCGGTTTCCCACCCAATATCTTCTCCCGGAAGGTTGGGGATACTACTTACTGTATCGGGATCATCCCGTTGGGTGGGTATGTCAAGATGGCCGGCGACAATCCACTGGAAAAGAGTGCCGGGGCGCCTGATGAGTTTCTGTCCAAACCAATCGCTCATCGGGCCGCAGTGATATTCGCCGGACCATTCATGAACTATCTGCTGGCGATGGTTATCCTGTTCAGTCTCTATTTCTTTGCCGGCGGCAAGGTGCTTACCGATCCGGATCGAGTGTTGGTCGGCGATGTCAAAGCCGACGCCCCGGCGGAACTGGCCGGGCTCAAGTCCGGCGATCAGATTATCGCCGTCAACGGCGAAGTTATGACAACAATGGACAGCGTACGCCGGCGCATAAACGCCCTTCCAGCCGAACAGATCGAGTTGATCTGGGTTCACGAGGGCGACACGATCACCAAATTCATCACCACGCTGGCGGAACCGGTGCGCAACGCCGAGGGAGGTCTGGACACGCTGGGGCTTATCGGTTTCGCGGAAAAGATACTGGGGCGGGAACAGTACAGTTTGGGTGGGGCGGTGGTACAGTCATTTGCCGCCACCCATATTCTGGTAGCAGAGACTTTTCGGTTCCTCAAGCTGTTCGTGACCGGACAGGTATCCATGAAAGCGGTCGGGGGACCGATTTTCATAGCTACCCAATCCGGTGAGCAGGCCCGCCGGGGGCCTTATGCATTGTTTTTCTTCATGGCCCTCCTGTCGGTCAATCTGGGCGTGCTGAACGTACTGCCGATTCCGATTCTCGACGGGGGTCATCTGGTGTTTCTGGCCGTTGAGAAACTCCGTGGGAGCCCGCTTTCAATCAAGGCCCGGACCTGGGCGCAGCAGGTGGGGCTGGTGATGATTCTGGGACTCATCCTGCTGGTAACCTATAACGATGTCATTCGGGTTGTTCGTGGTTACTGATGCACAACGGCAGATCATGGCTGCGAACCCGTGACCCTGTTTCTTGTATGACTGATATAGACAGTCCGACGGACCAAATCGAATAGGACAGATAGATGGCAACATCGAGTTTCTCCGTCTCACTTTGGGATAATTTCAAGCAGGTATTGATAGCGGTCATCCTGGCGGTGATCATCAAGACGTCGATCGTGGAAGCATACAAGATTCCATCTGAGTCTATGATGGACACGCTTCTGGTGGGAGACTTCCTGTTGGCCAACAAGTTCGTTTACGGCGCCCGGATACCGCTTCTCGGCTGGCGACTGCCGGCCATCAGTGATCCGGAACCGGGCGACGTGGTCATCTTCATTTTCCCCAAAGACGGCATCACTAAGTATATCAAGCGTTGCATAGCAGTGGCCGGCGATACCATAGTGATTAAAGATAAACAACTGTCCGTTAACGGCGAGCGGTTCTCTGACCCTGAACTGATCAAATTCACCAAACCAGGGGTGGCGTCACGCGGCCCCGGGGGATCGGACAGTCCCGACAATTTCGGACCCTATGTGGTGCCGTCGGGGCATTACTTCATGATGGGTGACAACCGCGACAATTCTTATGATTCCCGCTGGTGGGGTCCGGTGCCGGAGGCGAATATACTGGGCGAGGCGATTCTGATCCACTGGTCCTGGGACGATGAAGTGCATCCGTCGGGCGAAGTGTCGGTCGAAGATCCGCTGTCGGTGCCTCGGTT
>JAUXBJ010000397.1 GCA_030619425.1 bacterium | reverse complement strand
TTTCGCGATGTTTTTGAGGCCGCTACCGGTCAGGAACTGGACTGGTTCTTTGAAGACTGGATCTACGGCGAAAGCTTCCCGAACTACCGATTTCGCTATCTGCAGGAACCGTCCGACAGCGGCGGATATGATCTGTACCTCCTGGTGGAACAGATACAGACAACCGAGCCGCAGGTGTTCCGGATGCCGGTCGATTTCTTCTTCGATTTCTCGGCGATACCGGATGACACCGTGCAACTGTGGCCTGACCGGCGACGCAACGTGTTTCGGTTCAATCTTCCCTCCATCGTCAATGGTATCCAGTGCGACCCGGCCGGGTGGGTGCTCAAGCAACAGTCGCACGAGCCGTGGCAGTTGCATTTCGTATCGGTGAATGAAGACCTCGACACCGCCGCGCAGTACTTCCCCTACCAGGCCGGTCTCCGCGCCATAGGCGGTTCCAACGACCTGACCTATTCGCCGGCCTCAGGATCGCTGCCCAATGGCTACAGTCTGGACAGTGCCGGAACCATCTCCGGCACCACCCCGGACACCGGGCAGTTCACTTTCACGGCTCGCGTTGACGACAATTTCAGCAATCTCTTTGATCTGGTTCCGTACACCATCAGGGTGGAACCGACCCAACTTATCCCGGGAGATATCGACCTCAGCTTCACCGAAGTCGATGTTGCCGATCTCATTTACCTCGTCGACTATATGTTTACCGGCGGTCCCGCACCTCCGGAGATGAACCTGGCCGACGTCGATGGAAGCTGTACGATCGATATCAGCGACTTGGTCTACTTGGTCGACTTCATGTTTACCGGCGGGTTGCCACCGGTGATCGGGTGTGTCGTCAAGAAAATGGAGTGGCCGGGACCACTCTCACAGGGCGGCCGCTGAGTAGCTGCACCGTCACGAATCTGCGAACAGAATCCACCTGACCCGGAACAGTAGAATAGTAGGGTCCCTGTGATCCTGCCTCGGCAGATCTGGGACTGACCTGCCCTCGGGAGTCAAAGTTTTGTTTGGCTTTTAGCCCTCAAACAGGTATTATCGGGGCGAGTTGATAGATCGTGAATGGTACCCGTCGTCAGGGGTCTGAGATGGAAAAGAGTCCACGCCCGCACAGATTTCATATAACCACCTTCGGCTGTCAAATGAACCTGGCGGACAGTTCGACCTTGGTCTCAATCCTGACCGACAGCGGTTTTCGGCGGGTGCCGGACGAAAAGGATGCCGACCTGATAATCCTGAACACCTGTTCAGTGAGGGACAAAGCCGAGCAGCGGGTTATCGGACGGCTGGGTGAACTGCGGCGATACAAGCAGGCTCGACCCAACGTGAGACTGGCTGTGGTAGGTTGCATGGCCCAGCGATTGGGAGAGAAATTAGTCAAACTGGCTCCGCATGTAGACATCGTCTTAGGCACCGACAGGCTTTTTGAGTTGCCTCAGGTACTGGCGCGCTCTAACGGATCAAAGGCCGTCATGACTGCCTTCGGTCAGCAGGAGATCGACGATTTCTCGCCCGTCAGGGAAACCGAGTACTCTGCATTCGTTACTATCTCGCGCGGCTGTGACAACTACTGCAGCTACTGCATCGTTCCCTTCGTGCGCGGCGGCGAGAGAGCCCATTCGTCAGATCATGTGATTGATTCCGTCAAGAGGCTGGTCGATGAGGGTGTGGTCGAGATTACTCTGCTGGGGCAGAACGTCAACAGCTACCGGCATGGCGATACTGATTTCCCTCGGCTGCTCAGACGGGTGGCGCGAGAAACCGAGATACCGAGAGTGCGTTTCATGACCTCGCACCCCAAGGATCTGTCTGATGAGTTGATTGAAGTGATGGCCGCCGAGTCAAAAGTGATGCCGCACGTGCACCTGCCGCTGCAGTCGGGATGCGATCGTATCCTGGAGAAAATGGGGCGTGGTTACACGTTGGCGCACTATCGCAGCATCGTGGATAAACTCAGACAGTCTCTTTCCTATGTGTCGCTTACCACCGATCTGATCGTCGGGTTCCCCTCGGAGACACAGGAAGAGTATCAGCAAACTCTTGACGCTATTGATGAGATACAGTTCGATGCGGCCTTCATGTTCCGTTACTCGGTACGTCCCGGGACGGCTGCCGCTCGGTTGACCGACGATGTCGATGAAGCCGAGAAAATCCGTCGTCTATCGCAGCTTATCAAGCTTCAGCAGAAGATCGGGGCTCAACGTAATCAACGTGAGCTGGGACGAATACGCAGAAGCTTAGTGGAGGGTGTTTCACGACGCAGCGATGAGTACCAGCGTGCTCGCACTGAGGGCAACAAGACAGTGCTATTTGAAGCAGCCGGCTTGCCGCCCGGCTCGGTGGCGCCGATACGGATCAGTTCGGCCGACGCCTTCACGCTGCATGGCGAACTGGTGGGGTCATCGTAATGCTTGACGGCGTCTACTCAATGCTTTTGCCGCTGCTGACGGCCCTCTTGATTGTTTTTCTAATAGTACGGCTGCGCTTTTTTGCGGAGGGACATATCCCCGGTCGGTGGTCATTTGTTATTGGCGGCGCTGTCGTGGTCGCGGTAACCCTTTGGCACACGGTTGAGATTTCTACAACGTATGGCGAGTGGTTCGTTGGAGCAGCCTATTATTGGCTCGACCTGGGTCAGTGGCTGTTGTTGGTGGGTGGGTTGTTACTCAT
>JAUXBJ010000043.1 GCA_030619425.1 bacterium | reverse complement strand
TGGTGCACGCTTTTTCATATGTCTCTCCATGTCTAACAATGATTATACAGCCTGTATAAAACGGCAAACACAGGCTGTTTCCTTCTGTATAAGAAGTTGCCGCAACTTCTTTTCTTACAGCTAACGCCTTTCATTTCAAATGCTTGCTCCTTTCTTCTCGCCCGGCCTTGTGGACTGGGATGTGGTTCTCACGCCCCAGCTTATAGACAGTCGATTTGCCCATCGGAAAGCATTCCGCCGTTCGTTCGACTGTTATCCACCTGGTCGTTCATTCTACCTTCGCAGGTAGCGTCCATGCAACTAATGAGCAGAGTATAGCAAAGTCAGCGAACAAGTCAAGCGTCGTTTCTCCCGTTTCGGCGGATCCCGTGGTTGGCGGATGTCCATATCTGCCGACATCAGGCACCTACCTTTTGTCAATTACCCCTTGATTTCTTACGCCAAATGGCAAAATTGGGAACCTCTCGCGGTAAGCGATGTTGGTTTATGAAAATAACATGACGACAAGGAGAGATGGATTATGATGATTTCGAAGAAAGTAGCCGACCGGCTGAACATGCAGATCAAGTATGAGTACTACTCCTACTGGCTCTACCAGCAGATGGTTTTCGAGTTCGAGTCGATGGGTTTGAAAGTATTTGCCGAGTGGTTTACACAGCAGGCGGCTGAAGAGCAGGCCCATGCGTTGAAGATGGCCAAGTACCTGCTGGACCAGGATGCCGAGGTTAAACTGCTGGCGTTGGAAGAGCCCCCGTCCGACTGGGACTCGGTTGAGGCGATTATCCAGGCCGCTGTCAATCACGAGATTCAGGTAACCGGAAACATCAACGAATGTGTCGACGTAGCTATAGAGGCGAAGGACCATGCTACCCATAATTTCCTGAACTGGTTTGTCGATGAGCAGGTCGAGGAAGTCGCCACGGCCAAGGAACTCCTGAACTTGGTCAAGATGGCCAGGACGCCGGACCAGATACTACTTTTGGAAAGCCGTATTATGGACCTGCGGGCACCCGCAGCCGGCGAGCAGGCCTGACAAGCTCGGTACGCGACCCATCATAAGTAACCGTAGGTCGAAACCCCTGTGGTTTCGACATCAGCGAAGCCGATTTCCTGCTTTCCGTTCTTGCGGTCGCAATCAATACAGACTGTCGAAACCCGCCCTTGGACTGCGCTCAGGGCGGTCCTTCGGACCAGGGGTTTCGACGTACAAGAGAAGATGGACCCCTGCCTTCGCAGGGGTGACAGCAGAACAGTTTCGGGGATGCCGCTGTACTAGTGCAATGTGGTTATGCCACTCACCTTGTCAATACCTATGCGGGAGCAGACCTGTTTTGTGTTGCCAGGGTCGGGCGGGGCGGCTATATTGGCCGACAAATTCGGGAGAAAAGCATGGCTAAGTCGGTAGAAGAGTTCAAGAAAGAGCGAGAGAAGTTGAACGAGATCGTACTTTCCGGCGACAACATCGATATCAAGAGGTTCTTCGGTATCGATACCGCCGTTTACCGCGACGGCGCTCTTGATGCCAGGACCAAAGAGTTGTTGGGGTTGGTCGCCTCATTGGTGTTGCGCTGTGACGATTGTATCACCTACCACACGATCAAGGTGAGAGAGATGAACGTTACCGACCGGGAGTTTAATGAAGTGATGGCGATAGGTATGGTCGCTGGTGGTTCTATCACGATCCCCCACGTCCGACGCGCCAGCCGATTGTGGAGTGAATTGCAGGAGGATAAGCAAGCATGACCCGTTTACTTGGCGCCCTTGCAGCCTGTTTGATAATAGTCGGCCAGGCTGCGGCGCAGCAGCCCAAAGATACCGCAGAGATTCTTAAATGGTATTACGAGCATTATCCGTTCGTGACCATGAAGGATACGATCTGTACCTTTGAGACCGAGTTTGTGTACCCGGAAGGGTTCTATCGTCCGGATTCATCTGAGTTGACCCCGTTTCAGAATTGGGTGTCCCATTTCCCGCTGTGGCATCGTTGGAAACCGGTCGGGCACTGGAAGGGCGGAAAGATGTACGAACGTGACGAAATTTCCCGAGCCGTGCATCTGCCGTGGAAGGGTAATCGCTTTACGGATCAGACTATACCATTACGTATTCTTGGCGAGTGGCTTTTTCATCGTCACCGCGAATCCGAACTCAGGATTCTTCCGAGAGCAGGCGACACCCTGCGCTACGAGGATTTCCTCAGTGGCGATCTGCGCTTCAACAATCGCATGGAACCGTTCTTCGAACCAACCGAGAAACGTTCACCGACTCCTCGTGAGTTCTATCGCTTCATGCTTTTCTGTATAGACCAGACGAGCTATAAGAGCCTGGTTGCGAATTGCGATTCTATAGCACCGCAGGACCTGGCGCCGGGGGACCTGTTCATAGCTCACGATGAAACCGGTCGCCGTGGTCGTGTGTATGTGGTGCTCCTGAAGCTTATTAATAAGAAGGGCGACGGGCGGTTCGTGGTTGCCTGCGGCTGTGAAGAGGCGTGTGATTTTCATATACCGCTACTCACTGAGGACCGCAATCGACCCTGGGTGACCGCGACGGATATCGGGCAACTTGGAGAGGACCGCCCGCACCAGGGTTTCTTTCGGATGCGTATTCAGTGAGACCACTCCTGATGGCAAACGACATAAGACTTGTCCGATGGTTGAGCCGGTTCTATATTGTTAAGGGAGTGACAGCTTTCTGCTTCAAAGCTGACGTCCCATGTCCGACTTGACCCACATAGTAGCCCAGCGGTGCACACTGCCGGATGAATTGTGAACAAGAGTATGGTCCGAATGTTGGTTTTGTACTTGAAATCTAAGATTGCATGAGCCGTGCGCGAATTTAGCCACCAGTCCTGGCCGAAATCCAAGGCGGAAGCAAGCCGTCGTCAAAAGGAAACTGCTTCGCAGATTCGTTTGCTGCCGTTGGATGAGGAGCCACATCTCATCACGGCGGTCGAAACCGTGTACGGTAACGGCAGCGACGTGCTGTACGCCTGCGCTGTGACCATGAGCTTTCCGGAGTTGGAAGAGGTGGAGCGCGTCTTTGCTGAGGGACCGCCGGGTTTTCCGTACGTCCCGGGATTCCTGTATTTTCGTGAGGGGGCTGTTATTAGTCAGGCGCTCTCCAATCTGAAGGAGACGCCGCAACTGGTGATCGTCCACGGTCATGGCACAGCCCATCCACGACGTTGCGGGCTGGCCAGCCATATCGGAGTTGTACTCGACATCCCGACCATCGGATGTTGCCGCCGACTCCTGACCGGTCATCATCGTGAGCTGCCGCCCACCAAAGGCGCTAACCAACCGATCATGCTGGCGACACGTCAAGTGGGTGTGGCCTATCGCAGCAAGGAGAACGTCAAACCGATCTACATCTCGCCGGGACATCGGTGCGATCTTCCCGATGCCGTCAGTATCGTGCAACGCTGCCTGCGCGGTTTCCGGCAGCCGGAACCGCTTCGTCTGGCCCATCTTTTGGCCAACAAACTCAAACAGCGTAGTGAGAAGAAAATCCGAGTGAAACCTGAACTTGCGGAAGAAACGGCATAGCCGTAAGGACCAGAATCCTGCATGGAAGCTATTCACAACGACATCCTCCGAGCCGCCCGGCGCTGGTACCGTAAACAGGTAACCTGGAGACGGCATCTCCATCAGCATCCCGAACTCTCCTTTGGCGAGTTCAAGACTACCTCATATTTGAGAAAGACAGTGCGCTCTCTGGGGCTTGAGTTGATGCCCATCAAGATGGAGACCGGCCTGATGGCCCAACTCAAAGGCGGTCAGGCGGGACCGACGGTGGCGATGCGTACTGATATCGATGCCCTCCCGATTACGGAGAATACCGGTTTGCGCTATCGCTCGAAAGTCGAAGGCTGTATGCATGCCTGCGGTCATGACATGCACATGGCGGTGGTCCTGGGCGCGGCGGCAGTACTTTTCGAGATGCGGGAGAAGATCCCGGGGACGGTCCGGTTCATATTTCAGCCGGCCGAGGAAAGTCCGCCGGGTGGCGCCCTGCCGTTAATCGAGAACGGCGCCATGGATGGGGTTTCGATGATTTTCGGTTTGCACGTCGATCCGTCGGTGCCCACCGGCAAGATTGGACTGCGCGATGGTGTCACTATGGCTTCGGTGATTGATTTCGATATTGTCATACAGGGTCGGGGCGGGCATGCCGCGCGACCGCACGATGCAGTCGATGCAATAGTGACGGCCGGTGAACTCATCCAGGCATTGCAGACAATCGTGGCGCGTGAGATCGATCCGATTTCGCCGGTGGCGATTACTATCGGTCGGATTGAGGGCGGGGGAGCGCGCAACGTGATTGCTGAATCCGTCAAACTCAAGGGCACGGCGCGAGCGCTCTCGGATAAGGCGGCGCGGGAGTTGCCGAAGCGCATCAAGCGCACGGCTAAGGCGATCTGTCGGGCGCGGGGGGCAAGGGCGGAAGTGACATTTTTCCCGGGCTACCCGGTTCTGGATAATTACGCGGCAGTCAACGAGATTTTCAGGAAGAACTTCTCAGCGCTGTTTGGCCGGGGGAAAATCGTCCAGACGCCGCTGGTGCTCGGAGGTGAAGATTTCGCCCGCTATCTTCAACTCGCGCCGGGGGCCATGTTCCGTCTGGGATGTCGTAACCCTAAGATCGGGGCCGTCCATCCCTGGCATTCGTCGAAGTTCAAGGTCGATGAGAAAGCATTGGTTTGCGGCACCGCCCTGCTGTGTGCGGCCGTGCTGGACAGCCTGGAGGGTGATTCGTTATGACTGAACTGAAGCGCTGCACCGGCATCCGATGGTGCCTGATTCTCCTGGCGCTCAGCGCCACGGCATCGGCGGACATCCTGAAGGATCAGATAGTCACTTACGCTGACTTCAACCATATCAATTCTATCAGTAGCTCCTTCAAACACGTCTACTTTGCGACCACCGAAGGGATCACGCGTTTCAACAAAATGACGCTGCGGTGGGAAGACCCTCTTACCGGCGGTGAAGGTCTCGGCAGTGAACAGATCCTGCAGGTGTTCGTCGACGAATTCGATACGCGGCTCTACGCCGAGACGCCAATGGGGCTGTTTGAATTTGATTCTTTGTTTGATCGTTGGTATTCCCTGACGGAGTTGCCGATGATCAACAACAGTTCCGTACACGTCAGGTTGCCGGAGACGATGTTCATGCCGCCGGGTTTTCATTATCCGGGTGACGGTCGGTTGATAGACCCCGACGGTCGATACTTTTCGATCACCGATATGCTTGACGACGGTGACGGCAACCTGTGGTTAGGCACCTGGGGTTATGGCGCCGCCAATGCCGCGACCACTTCCTACATGATTGAACTGATGCCGTTCGGATTGATCCAGAAGAATGTCAAAACCATCTACGAGTACGACGGCCGGCTCTGGATGGCGGGGGCGGCTATCGATGCTTCGCGGACCGGCGTCACTATTTTCGATCGTGACAACAATGCCTTTAGCTATGTTGAACCCGGTTTATTCAACGATTTTCCGGTGGTTGACGTCAACTGTCTGGTCGTTGATGACCGGACTCTCTTTCTTGGGACGACTGAAGGTTTGCTATATCTGGATCGCGCAAGCGGGCGGATGACACGTCGCTTGTCGACTTTCAACGGTCTGCCGCACGACAATGTCTACTCCCTGGAACTGGTGGGCGATTCTCTCTTTGTCGGTACTGAAGAAGGTCTCGCCCTGGCGCCGGCCTCGGGTGACTCCGTCTCGTACGTTCTGCCCGGTCGGTTCAACCTGATGGCCGTCTACGACCTGAAGCATATCGATTCACTCTTGTGGGTAGCGACTTCGGAGGGAGCTTTTCGACTGCATCTAAAGAGCGGACGATGGCATCAGTTTGTCGATCCTGATCGTGTGCTGACGGGGGACGTGTACAGTATCGCCTCCTGGCAGCAGCAGGTAGTGTTTTCCGCACCCGACGGCGTAGTGTGGGCCGATGGTCTCAGCGGCAAAGTGCAGTTGCTGCATCAGACGGAACGGCGGCACTCTGCGGTGGTGGCGCTGGCTATCAATGAGACAATCGTTGCAGCCGCCTCCTCCGATGGTCTGACGCTGATCTACTATACCGACGATGGCCTCAAGATGCGCCGGTTTACCACCCTGGATGGTCTGCCCTCAGACTACTTGTACGACCTGCTGCTCGATGGTGACTATGTCTGGATCGGCAGCGATGAGGGCCTGACACGATTTTGGTGGAATAACCCCTCGAGAGTTGACTAACAGAACGCCGCGCGCCTCTGCAATAGTTGTTGTTTGAAGCCCGCAAATTCATTAGGATACTCACACCCGACCGGACGGGTTCCGGCCGACAGGATCAAAGGGACTGTTGTGGCTTCGTTGTTTGATAATCTGTCACTCAAGATTGTAGCTCTCCTTCTGGGTTTGCTGCTTTGGTTTCACGTAGCAACAGAGAAAACATACGTCTACGAAGTGCTGTTGCCGGTTACCAGTATCAACCTCGAGGCGGACCTGTCACTGGTCCGTTATCCGGTTGATTCATTGCAGGTGGTCGTGTCGGCCAGCGGCAAACAACTGATGCGATCCCGGTGGCGGGAGAAAGGTCTGCGGATCAACGCTACACAGTTCGCTCCGGGGCGACATCAGTTGACACTCTCACCAGGTAACACCTCGTTGGTTGCAGGAGGCAACCTGATCTCGCTGGATGAAATAGTCACGCCTGTTGGGTTGGAATTGTACGTTGATCGCACCTCGGAGGTGACCCTGCCTGTTGAGGCCGACCTGGTGGCAGTTGCCGATGATGGTTTCGCGGTTGCATCGATTTCCCGGCCGGAGCCGGCCCAGGTGAAAGTATCCGGACCGCGCTCGCTGTTGGGAGGCTTCAGTACTATCTTTACCGAACATAAGAAGATGAGCGGACTGCGCAACAGCCTTGAAATTTCATTGCCGCTGACCGCGCCGGTCGGTCATGGGATCACGCTTGATCCGGATTCAGTTACGCTCAAGGTTCAGGTGGTGCCGGTGCGAACCAGAGTCTTCGATAACGTTCCGGTCGTGTTGTATAACGCCCCGGTGGACCTCAGGACGGCCATTCGACCGCGACTGGTTACGGTCATTCTGACCGGTCCGCCCGAGGAAATCGATAAACTCGAAGCTTCCGCTCTCGTGGTTTCGGCGGACTACACTAAGCTGGATAGTTCCGGACGGGCGGCCTTGAAGGTGGACTGTCCCACGACCTTCAGGGTGAAATCGGTTTCGGTTGACTCCGTGGCGATAGACCGTTTGTAGTCATGCTCACCCTCGGTATAGAAACATCCTGTGACGAAAGCTCGGTGGCTCTGGTCCTCGACGGCCGGCAGATCCTGGCCAACGTGATTCACTCCCAAACCGATCACAGCAAATTCGGCGGTGTCGTGCCGGAGGTGGCCGGCAGGGTTCACCTGCGCAAGATTGTGCCGGTGTACCGTCAGGCTCTGACTGAGGCCGGGGTGTCGCTGAATGATGTCGATCTCATCGCTGCTACCATGGGGCCGGGGCTGATCGGTCCCCTGCTGGTAGGGTTGACCTTCGCCAAGGGGCTGGCTTTTGCCGCTGGTAAACACTTCATTGGAGTACATCATATCGAGGGGCACGTCGCCGCCAACCTGCTGGAACATCCCGACCTTCAGGCAAACCACCTGACTCTGATAGTATCCGGCGGCCACACTATGCTCGTCGAAGTTCGGCGCTTTGGTTCTTATGATATCCTCGGCGCCACCAGAGACGATGCTCTCGGCGAGGCGTTTGACAAAGTCGCCAAACTCATGGGTCTCGGCTATCCCGGTGGGGCTCGGCTTGACCGGTTGGCTCAGCAAGGTGATCCGAAGTACCATCGGTTTCCGCGCGCCCTTCTCAAGGAGGGCTACCAGTTCTCCTACTCCGGGCTCAAGACGGCGGTAGCGCTGTTTTTGGCTAAGCTCTCAGAGGCGGAGTTCGGGCGCCATAAGGCTGATATCGCCGCTTCTTTTCAAGAGGCCGCCGTGTCGGTAGTCGTCGAGAAAACAGTGCGCGCGGCTCTCGAACGCGATCTGCACGACGTAAGTATATCGGGTGGGGTGGCAGCCAACAGTCGTCTGCGGGTATTGTTGGCCGAACGGCTGAGTGCGATCAAGCGCCGGTTATTCTATCCCTCGGTGGAACTATGTACCGACAACGCCGCCATGATCGCCGCCGCGGGATTCTATCGATATCAAGAGGAGGGTCCGGGCGAGTTGGCGATCAACGCCGTGCCGTATCTCAGGTTGGGTGAATAGCAAAAACGGTTGTCGGTTTGAGCGCCTTACGGTATAGTTGTGAAATATGATAACTGCACGCTACGCGTGTGTTTTTGTGGAAACAAAGAGGATATTTGAACTTGGAAGGTGATATGACTAACTTCATGAAACTGGTTAGACTGATAGCTACAGCCCTGCTCATCCCAGCGTTGTTGCTGATTGCATGTTCATCGGAGAAAACAGCCGAGAAGCCTGATGCGAATGAGAATCAACCGCCCGCGGTGACAGCAACGGACAGCGCTGTTACAGGGAGTGCTTCGCGGGACACCAATACCATTAATATCGAATACAAGCTGTCCGACATTCCGTTCGACCTCAACGGCGCCCCGGTCAGCATTGCCGGCGTCACCTTTAACCCGGCTTCACAGTGGCAGGACCTGGGCAAGTCGGGTGAGAAGCAGGCTTTCTACGAGTACGGACCATTGCCGGGCGATAGTGTCGTGGCCGAGATGGCCGTGTATTATTTCGGTGAAGATGCGGGAGCCTGGGAGGACAGAATGGAACGCTGGATCAATCAGATGTCCTACCCCAACGGCAGGGATCCGCACG
>JAUXBJ010000259.1 GCA_030619425.1 bacterium | reverse complement strand
GCTGACCGTGAGCGTGACGATGTACGTGCCCGTGTCGGCATATATGTAGACGAAAGTGCTATCCAAACGCTCGTTGTTGTCGCCAAGACTCCACTTCCAACCGGTTTTGAAGCCGGGTGTCATGTCGGTGAAAGTGATTTCGGTAGCCGCGTCGAAAATGGTGTCGGTACCTGGGTCGACGATAAAGGCCACCGCCGTAGTGTCGATCGGCCAGGAGACGCAGACATAGTCGACAATTGTGTTCTCCATTGGCGATTCGCCGTTGCACTGACCAAACGAAAACAAGCTCACGGTGTATTGTCCGGCTGTGTCGTAGGCGTGGACCACATCGACCGGCATGGGATCGGCGGTGTCACTGCGAGTACCATCGCCGAAGAACCATATCAGACTGTCGTACATAGCGCTGTCGACGAAGTTGGTGAGCAGCGCCTGGAATCTCACCTGGAACTGGAACTCACCGGAAAGGCAGCCTTCGAAAGGCGTTAGAGCAGTAATCTCAGTTTCCGGAGGTCCTAATACGGTGATGAAGTCGGGGATGGAATCAGTGTCAACGCCGCCCTCGCTGTAAGCCGTCAGCTTGACCGTATACTTGCCCGGCTCGGCATACACGACGGTATCACTGCGTAACTCGCTGGTCACTTCATTGCCGAAATCCCAGTTCACCAGGGTGTCGACCTTGCCGCCATAGTCGGTGCCGTCATCGAAAACGACCGTACACGGAACACACCCTTCAAATTTGTCTGCCCAGATGTGTGCCACTGGACATTGTGTGATTTTGATCAAGCTGTCATATCCGATCACTTTGGTGCCGCATTCTCCCGTGACAGTGAGGGTGCATGAATACTCGCCGGCTGTATCGTAGGGGTGAGTTGGGTTGGAATCAGAACTGCCCGGACTGCCGTCACCGAAATTCCAACTCCAGCCGGTAATGCCGCCATAGTCGATGGGGCTGAAAGTTACTTCCATGCCGGGGCAACCGGAGTCGGGCGCCGCGGAGAAGCTGTCGATTGTCGTCCCCACAATGATAAACCGATTCTTGACTTCGATATCACCACCCGGTTCATCATCGACTGTGCTGTCGATGATCGACAGGGATACTGTGTAGGTTCCGGCTTCCTGGTAAATATGAATGGGGTTGATGCTGATTGTATCGGTGCTGTCCGACTTAATGCTGGCGGTGTCAGCCGTGCCGTCGCCGAAATTCCAGATCCACGTATCATGCGGGCCTCTTGACTTGTCGATAAACGCTACGGTCAGCGGTACGCAGCCGGAATCGACGCTGTTAGAATCCAAACCGAACTCGGCTGTCGGGTGACCGGCGATGGTGTATTCGTTTACTTCCGTAACCAGCGTGTCACAACCGGGTAACACCAAGCCGATCAGACAGGCCGTAATGGCCATAAGCGGCAACAATCTACGAATTTGTATCAACTATGATCCCTTCCATAAAGCTCTTTTGTCTATATACACTCGAGCGGAGGCATCTGTCAATTTATTTGTGACGGCGCTTCATCGCGCCCGTCCGCACAGCGGGCTTCGATTCAAGCCCAAGCCGGTTGTTGACGACAATTCGAGTAAGATGAAAACATCACCGTAGGGAGAAATCATGGGTTTGTTGATTGAAATACTGGAATGGGTCGACCCGAGTGGCGAGGAAATGATCTATCGGATTCCGCAGGAGGGCTCGGCCGACATCAAGATGGGGGCGCAGTTGATCGTGCGTGACAGCCAGATGGCTATGTTCTTCAAGAGCGGTCACGCCGCCGATTCATTCACGACCGGACGGCACACGTTGTCGACGTTGAACCTTCCGATTCTGACCAGGCTCTTGGCTTTTCCGTTTGGTTTCAATTCGCCGTTTCGTTCCGAGGTTTACTTTGTCAACCTGAAGGTTTTCACCAACCTGAAATGGGGCACCAAACACCCGGTCACCTTCAAGGACAGCAAGCTGGGGTTGATCAGACTGCGCGGCCACGGCGCCTTTACTATCAAGATCCAGAACCCTCCTCTGTTCCTGAACTCAATCGTTGGCCGGCAGGCGCGCTACACCACGGATGAAATCCAGAGCTACCTGCGTGACGTCATCATAGCGCGCCTGAACGACCTGCTTGGGGAGAAACTTGATTCCATCCTCGACCTGCCCGCCATTTACACAGAACTGGCTGAGCAGTTCAAACAGATTGTGACCAACGAGTTTGAAAAGTACGGCATGGAACTGGTGGACTTTTTCATATCCTCCATCACGCCGCCGGAGGAAGTGGCCAAGATGATCGACCATCGCTCCGGGTTGGAGGCGGTGGGTGATCTTGACAAGTTCCTCAAGTTCGAGATGGCCAGAGGTCTGGGATCATCCGGCGGCGCGGGACAGGCCGGATCGGCTATGGGTATGGCTGCCGGGGTGGGTATAATGATGCCGGCCATGTTGTCGAAAGTTTTCTCCCCCGAACAGCAGGACCTCAAGCGCGAATCGATTGCCACCGTGGCCTGCCCCGGATGTCACGCCGAGACACCGGAGCAGTCGCGTTACTGCTACCGATGCGGACATCCCATGGTCGTGCAGAATCAATGCCCGTCATGCAGCAAGGAGTTGCCGACCGAAGCCAACTTTTGCCATTACTGCGGACATCAATTGGACGCCCGTGCGCAGTGCCCGCACTGTAGCGCCGACGTGGTGCCGGGGTCGAAGTTCTGTGGCGCCTGCGGTAAGGCAGTAAGCGGTGATGACGCAACTGACGCAGACAAGTAAGAACCTCAGCGGATTCTATATCGGTGTCGGCTGTCCCGGCTGCGGCGGCGAGCTCAAGCTGGAATCGGAATATTTCGTAATTTGCTGTGACCACTGCGGCTCGGTGCTCAGGGTGACCCAACCGGAAATACCGCCGGCCTATCTGGTCTCAGCGAAAATATCGAAGCGAGAGGCCCGGTTCAGTATCGATCGCCACCTCAAAGAGAACGGTCTGCCCCTGACCGGTTCCGACCTGCAATTCAAGTATCTTTACTACCCTTACTGGAAGATCGATGCTGTTCTGTTGAAAGTGCGCAACCGCATCGAAACACGAGAGTACGGACTCGATGAAAACGGCAATCCGCAGCACGTGTCGGAGATGGAGAAAACCGATGTCAGCCTGACCCCCTACAGTACCACCTTGCCCGCAGGGGTCGATTTCGACGGCATTCCTAATGGGATCGGCGTGAGAGCCGACTATCTCAAACTCGTGCCTTTCTCGCGGGCTAATACCCAGGACGGCTTTGACCCCCTGCCGGTGATCAAGCAATGGAAGGATGCGTGCGACGAGTTGCTCAGGCGGGTCAACGGCCTGGCCCAACTCGACGAGGCCGCCTTTGGAGTAAACCGCACCGAGTTGTACCGTCCGGTGGCCTCGCTGGTTTATTTCCCGTGCATCGTGGTAGAGTCCTATGCCGGCGGTGACTTCAATCGATTCGTGGTTGATGCCGTGACCGGTCGCCTGCTGGATCATATCAACCGACTCGAGTACTCTGATGATGTCGTCCCGGCGGAGCCACTCCAAATGGAGTTTGGCCAACTAAGCGTTGATTTCCATCGCTGTCCCAACTGCGCCGACGATCTGCCGCCGGACCAGTCGATTCTCTATGTTTGCAATAACTGCCATCAGATTGTATCACTCGAACAGCCTGCCGGGAACGTCGGTTCTATTTCTGTAGCCGTGGCCGAGGGCGGCGCCACCGATCAACTGTTTCCATTTTGGTCATTGCGGATGGCGCCTGAGGTACACGGTCGCCTGCAACGTCTGTTCGGCGGTTTGTTTCGCTCCGACCGTCTGGTTATCCCGGCCTTTCGCACCGGCAACTTCGAAGCCATGTTCCGGTTGGCCAGACGGATGTCCAACGCTCTTCCGAAAATCGAACTGACCTCGGTTGAGGGCTTTGATCGCCGCTGCCGGCCGGTGTCAATAGGATTGGCGGAGGCTCGGATGTTGGCCGGGATCATCACCTACCGAGCCGAACTCGATCGGCTGGCCGGTACTCTGGCTCAGAAGAGCGATCTGGAAGTGGTCGGCGCCGATCTGTTCTACGCACCCTTTCATCCCGAGAGCTATTTCTACGTCGACTCCGTAATGGGAGCCGTTACCTTCGAAAAAAACCTTATCGGCTGAAAACGGATCGGTGGGTGGCCCGGACGTTCGTCCGGGTTTCGCGGCGGGCATATCGGGAAAGGAGACCCGGACCAAGGGGCTTGTTGAAAAACCCTAATTACGTTGTGTCGGGTCTTCTCTAAATCGCCGTACTTTGTCAAGTCTTCTATCGTGTTTTTTCCTCGGTTCGGATTCTAAACAAGTTCGGTTACT
>JAUXBJ010000211.1 GCA_030619425.1 bacterium | reverse complement strand
TTCTCGCACGATGCCCAGACAGTCATACCGGAACCGGCTACCGTGCTGCTTCTGGGAATGGGTTTGGCAGCGGCCGGTTTGGTGCGACGGCGTAGGAAAAAGTGACCCTTCTGGATTTATGACGACAACAGCGGCTCTTCGGAGCCGCTTTTTTTGTTGGGGGTGCACCACCGATTTGAGGGTGATAGACGAGGGTGTCTGCCGCCCACACGGTCAAGCCGTATCACAAACGCGTTACGGTCCTATTCCCACAGCCTCCAAGCTGCGGGCCACCTGCCATATAAACTGGGCGCGCGCAGCGCAAGGAACACGGCTTGACCGTGCAAAAAGTGTTTGACCCGCCATCGGTTTTGGATGATTATGTAAGGGGATAGTAAACGATGCCGGTTGAGTTTCAGACTGGTTCCAACCTGGAGCGCGCCTTGACGCGCCTTGAAAAGAACCCGATGGATTTGCTGAGCGCGCGTATCATCTGAGGAACATATACCTGTCGGATCGAGACATTATGGCCGTAAAGCACTCAAGTTTCGTTCATCTGCACACGCACAGCCAGTACTCGTTGCTGGACGGCGCCTGTCGCCTTGACCAATTGATAGCGCTGGCCCGTGAATTACGCATGCCGGCTTTGGCCGTAACCGATCACGGCAATATGTTCGGCGCGATCGAGTTCTACATAAAAGCCAACCGCGCGGGGATCAAACCGATCATAGGCATCGAAGCATACGTCGCCGGGGGCAGCCGTTTCGACAGGCAACCCTCGAACAAGTATCCCGACGGCGGGTATCACCTTGTTCTTCTGGCCCGCAATTTGACCGGTTACCAGAACCTCATCAAGTTGTCGACGGCCGGTTTTTTGGAAGGGTTCTATCATCGTCCCCGCATCGACAAGAAGCTCTTGCGCGAACATGCCGAGGGATTGCTGGCCAGTTCCGCCTGTCTCAAGGGGGAGGTGAACTGGCACCTGCTTCGCGGCAACACCGAAGCAGCCGTGGCCACAGCCAGAGAGTATCAGGATATCTTCGGTGAGGATGGGTTCTACCTCGAGGTTCAGAATCACAATCTTGAGCCGGAGATACAGATACTGCCGAAGATCGAGGCGATCTCGCGCGAAACCGGTATCCCGATGCTGGCCACCAACGACTGCCACTATCTGAGGCAGCAGGACTATGAGGCGCATGATGCGCTCTTGTGTATCCAAACCGGCAAGTTAGTCGAGGATCAGGATCGGATGCGTTACAACACCGACCAGATCTATTTCAAAACGGCTGAGGAGATGGAGCAGGCTCTGGGCGATTTCAAACCCGCCCTCGAAAACACCATCAAGGTGGCGGAGGCCTGCAATCTGGAGTTGGAACTGGGGAAACTCAAGTTGCCGATCTATCCGATACCAACGCAGTTTGTAGATTCGGATGCTTACTTGGAACATCTCTGTCGCGAGGGTCTTAAAGAGCGCTACGACGAGCACACTGACGAGATCGAGACGCGTCTCAAGTACGAGTTGGGCGTTATCAAGAAGATGGGTTACGCCGGCTATTTCATGATCGTAAAAGATTTCTGCGACTACGCCCGCAGCCGCAAGATCCCGGTGGGGCCGGGACGTGGTTCGGCGGCCGGATCGTTAGTGTCCTATGCTCTCAAGATCACCAATATCGACCCTATCCGGTTCGAGTTGTTGTTCGAACGGTTTTTGAATCCGGAACGGGTGTCGATGCCGGATATCGATATCGATTTCGCCGACCGGGGCCGCGACGAGATCATAAAGTACGTGATTGAAAAGTACGGTGAGAAGAACGTCTGTCAGATAATCACCTTTGGTACTATGGCGGCGCGAGCGGTGGTGCGCGATGTCGGTCGCGTGCTCGCCATACCGTACGGCGAGGTGGACAAGATCGCCAAAATGATTCCGCCGATGGTTGATATGACGCTGGAGAAAGCGTTGGCCCAGACGCCCGAATTGGCCAAACTTGTCGAGACCGACCAGAGGATTAAGAAGCTCATCGATTACTCCCGCACTCTCGAGGGGCTGGCCCGACACTGTTCCACTCACGCTGCCGGAGTGGTTATCGCGCCATCGGCGCTGACTGATTACGTGCCGCTGTTCAAGGGTAGCAAGGACGAAATCACTACTCAGTTCGACATGAAGATGGTCGAGAAGATCGGTCTGTTGAAGATGGATTTCCTTGGTCTGCGCACGCTCACGGTGATTGATGATGCCGTCAAAATGATCGAGAAGAACCATCCCGACACAAAGCTCGACATCAACGACATTCCGCTTGATGACGCCGATGTTTACAAGCTGTTCGCGACCGGTACGACCATCGGCATCTTCCAGTTTGAGTCGTCGGGTATGCGTGAGTATCTGCGCAAGCTGAGGCCGGAGAATTTCACCGACATCACGGCCATGAACGCGCTGTATCGCCCCGGACCTCTGGACTCCGGAATGATCGATACCTACATCGAGCGCAAGCACGGCGCCGCCAACATTCGCTATCTCCATCCGGAACTGGAGAAGATTCTCAAGGACACTTACGGCGTGATCGTCTTCCAGGAGCAGGTGCTCAAGATCGCCAACACCCTGGCCGGTTACAGTATGGGGAAGGCGGACCTCTTGCGCAAGGCGATGGGCAAGAAGGACGCCGCTTTGATGGCCGAGCAAAAACGGGAGTTCCTTGACGGCGCCGCAGCGCACAAGGTCGATAAGAAGATCGCCACCGAGATGTTCGAACAGATCGAAACCTTTGCCCGCTACGGTTTCAACAAGGCGCATGCCACCTGCTACGCCTACATAGCGTATCAGACCGCCTGGCTGAAACATTACTATCCGCGCGAGTTCATGGCGGCTTTGATGACTTCCGAAATCAACGACAGCGACCGAATCTATGCTCTGTTGGAAGAGGCTCGCCGTATGCAGATCAAGGTGCTGCCGCCCGATGTGAATGAATCGACTATCGATTTTACCGTGGTCGATGGCAACATCCGTTTTGGTCTCCAGGCGGTCAAGAACGTCGGGGTCGGCCCGGCCCGGGCTGTCGTCGACGAGCGTGTTGACAATGGACGTTTCGCTGATCTGGCCGACCTGGTCGGCCGAGTGCCTATCAAAGCGATCAACCGGCGAACGCTGGAGTCATTGATAGCCGCCGGCGCTTGCGACAGTCTTGGGGGCTATCGGGCGCAGAAATTCGAGTGTGTGGAAGCGATGCTGGAGTATGGGCATCGCGTGTCCGAGTGTTCAGCCAGTCATGATTTGTTCGCTGTCGATGGAAGCGTGGCCGACCGCGTAGCGCCGCCTCTGCCGCAGATCGCGGAATGGTCTACCGGTGAGAAGCTGGCCAAAGAAAAAGGCACTCTCGGGTTCTACGTTTCCGGTCATCCGCTGGACAAGTATCGTGATGAGCTCAACTCCTTTGCGACTTTTGGAGCGGCCGAACTGCAATCGGCGGCTGACGGTCGCGAGGTGACAGTGGGCGGGATTGTAGCGGCGGTGAAAAGTATGGTCGACAAGAAGGGTAACCTCATGGCCTTTGTCACCATAGAGGATTTCACCGGTTCGGTTGAACTAATCCTGTTTTCCGATTGTTACGAAAAAAGCCGCGAGGCCACTCAGGTGGATCGGATGGTCCTGGTGACCGGACGGGTCTCAACGCGTGAAGGTGAGGCGCCCAAGATCATCTGTTCCGACGTGGCGCCTTTGGAGGAGTTGACGGAACGATTCGACTGCCAGCTCGTTATAAAGGTCGATGTCGATTGCTCCGATAAGACTTTGGATAAGGCACTGGCCATCCTGAAAGAGTTCGAAGGAGGCACTCCGGTTTTACTTGCCGCTCGACAAAATGGATCAGAAGTGTATATTAGGTCCAGGAAGTACACAGTGAAACCGGATTTTCGGTTGCTGGACCGCCTCAAAGAGTTGCTTGGCGAGTCTGGCGCTTACTTGAGGCCGCTGAAGTAGATTGACAACAATGCTGAACAGATTGGGAATATTAATGAAACATCGGCCAACCGTCACTATCGCCGCACTGCTGATTTTCGCAATGATCTTTACTGCCATAGCCGGCGACGACAAGAAAACAGACGCCAAAACACCGTCCGATAAACCGAACGGAATAACCTGGCTATCGTACGATGCCGGGTTGGTTAAGGCCAAGGCCGAGGACAAACATGTTTTCATCAATTTCACTACCAAGTGGTGCGGGTGGTGCAAAAAGATGAACAAGACCACTTTTATTGAACCTGAAATTGTCGACATGCTCAGCAGCAAATTCGTGTCGGTCAAGGTTGATGGTGATTCCAAGCAAGAACTGGACATCGACGGATACAAAATCACCGAGCGTAACCTCGCCCGCAGCGAGTTCGGTATCAGATCATACCCAACCTATTTCTTCTTGAAGCCGGATGGCGGCAAACTGGGCGGGGCTCGCGGGTATCAGTCCAAAGAGCAGCTTTCGCAGTATCTGGCTTACGTAGCCGAACGCAAGTACGATACAACCAAGACCCAAGTCCATTCTGAAAAGCGTGGCTCCAAATAGCTGTTAACATGGGTGGCGAATTTCGAGCCAAGCTGTTCACACTATTCACCCATGAAAGCCGGTAATCAAAAAAATGTGCAGGTTTGAAGGACTCTCCATTATGACAAGAATTATTCCAGTGTTCGCTGTGGTCTTGATGCTTTCTCTGTTCTCCTCGTGCGGCGGTGACAGCAGCGAAGCGGGTCAGCCTGATCAGCAGATCAAACCGGCGTCTCAAACGACTACCCAAGTCAACCCCAAGTCTGATATCATTCGGTTCTCGGTCCTGGATATAAACGGAAAGCAGCGTAGCTCCGAAGAATGGATCGGCCAACAGCCGGTGGTGATTAATGTCTGGGGTACCTGGTGCCCGCCG
>JAUXBJ010000264.1 GCA_030619425.1 bacterium | reverse complement strand
GACCATCGTCTTCTCCTCTCTTCCGGGAAACTGGACGAGGGAGGACGTTGACAACTCTGAAAAGGCCCGTATATTAAGGCCAAACGGGGATTCATGATTCCCGGAGGATCAGTGAGACTGTTTTTAGGATTACTCATCATCGCCCTTGCCTCCGGTCCTCTCAGTGCTCAAGTAGCGATCCGGCTTGGCCGTGTTTTACCAACCCCGCTGGGTTCGACAGTTCAGTTGCCGATTTCTTTTGATAACCCGGTATCAGGTGTGGAAATGGGCGGCTTCGACCTGCTCTTCACCTACGACTCAGCGCTTGTCTTTCAGACGGTCGGGGTCGGGCAACTGCTAATCGACTGTGGCTGGGAATTCTTCACTTATCAGCACGGGGCCGGCCACGAGGTTCGACTGGTCGCCATCGCCGATATCAACAACGGCGCCAACCACCCCACCTGCTACGGCGACACCAGTGGCCCTCTGGCCGAGGTTACGTTCATGGCGCCGAGTGATCCGCTATACGAAGGACGATTCCTGCCGATCACCTGGGTGTGGTACGACTGCGGTGACAACACTCTGTCCTCTCGCAACGGGGACAGCCTGTTCCTCTCCAACGACGTTTATGGCTTTGACGGCGCCAATGAATTTCTCATCACCAAAGACACCACCTTCCCCACATTTTATGGCGCGCCCGAGGTCTGCGTTTCCGACGGCCAGGGTTCCGCGACGCGATTGGTGGATTTCCACAACGGTGGTGTCGTCCTCAGTGCCAACGATACTCTCCCACCGATTATTTCCTGCCCTGACGACACGACCCTCGACAACGACCTCGGCCAGTGCGGCGCTGTCGTTACCTACGACGTGGTGGCTACTGACAACCTGCCGGGTGTAGTCGTCGAATGTCTGCCTCCGTCCGGATCATTCTTCAACGTCGGTGTCACGCCGGTCTTCGCCATCGCGACCGATGTCATCGGCAACGCGGATACTTGCAGTTTTCTTGTCACCGTGCATGACGCCGAACCACCCACGGCTGTTTGTCCGCCGGCGCTGACCGTGGCTACCGATCCAGACCAGTGTGGCGCCACCGTGACTTTCGACGCCTCGGTTCTCGACAACTGCCCCGGTGCTACCGTCTCTTGTTCACCGGCGTCCGGCCTCTTCTTCGCTGAAGGAACTACTACCATCGGTTGCCTGGCCCGCGATGCGGCCGGTAATGTCGATGTCTGCTTTTTTGAGATCACCGTTGTCGATACGCAGGCGCCTATCATCGAATGCCCATCTGAGATCGTGGTGACCAACGACCCCGGCCAGTGCGGCGCTGCTGTCGAATTCGATCTGCCGGTTTACGATAACTGCGAAGCGTCGATATTTTACCAACCGCCGCCCGGCGCCAGCTTTCCGGTCGGCGTCACCACCGTCGCCTGCCTTGCGGTCGATCGTTCTCAGAATATGGACACCTGCCTGTTCGATGTCGTGGTCATCGACACCCAGCCACCGCAAGTGCTCGTTCCGGCGGATACCGTTGTGCCCACCGACCCGGGAGCATGTAATGCCGTGGTCTCCTTCAGCGCCGGCGCTACCGACAACTGTCCCGACGTCACGGTCATGGTCGAGCCATCATCCGGTTCTTCTTTCGAGGTCGGCACAGATCAGGTAATGGTCGTGGCTACGGATATGTCCGGTCTGGTCGACACCGGTTACTTCATGATTACCGTCGAGGACCGCGAGATACCCAACGTCTTCTGTCCTACTGACATCGAGTTGTTCAATGACTCCGGTCTGTACGGCGCAGTGGTCGATTACCAACTCTTCGCAACCGACAACTGCCAAACAGTGGTTACCATCGTGACCCCTCCGCCCGGATCGTTTTTCAACATCGGGACGACCGAAGTGAACGCCGTAGCGACCGACGTTGCCGGCAATGCCGACACCTGCACCTTCAACGTCACGATATTGCTCAACGATCCGGACGGCGACAACCTGCCTGACTGGGACGACAATTGTCCCGATGTCTACAACCCCGATCAGATCGACAGTGACGGCGATGGAGCCGGGGATACTTGTGACAACTGCCCGCTGATCAGCAATCCAGGGCAGGAGGACGGGGACAGCGACAATGTCGGCGACCCCTGTGATAATTGCCCGGAGGTGGCTAATTCCGATCAGGTCGACTCCGACGGCGACACTATCGGCGACAGTTGTGACGCCTGCCCCCACGACTCACTCAACGACGCGGACGCTGATGGTGTCTGCGGCGATGTCGACAACTGTCCAACAGTTCCCAATCCCGATCAGGCGGATACCGATGGTGACGGAGTCGGTGACGCCTGTTGCTGCCTTCACCGAGGGGATATCGATCACCAGGGTGGGACCTCACCGATAGACATTTCCGACCTGGTCTTCATGGTGGATTACATGTTTGCGGAAGGGTCGACCCCTCCTTGCCCGGATGAAGGCGACATCGATGGCAGCGGGGATCCACCTATCGATATTGCGGATTTGGTTTATATCGTTGACTTCATGTTCGCCGGCGGCCCGGCGCCACCGGCCTGTCCGTAACAGCCCTGACATGCGTAGGTCTTGCTTGTGTCACCCTGAGCGAAGTCGACACGGTCAAGCCGTGTTTTTGTGGCTTCGCCACTGGTGCTTTCTTAGACGGATCCGACTGGATCGCAGCGATCCTGCCCTACGATTTTCGCCGGAGTGACGTCCTCTTAGGCTGCGTGGTCCACCATTCATAAGGGGATTCAGCAGACGTAGGTCAGGAGGCCTGTCCTCCTGACAATTGGAGACTCAGGACACAGCGCGAAAGAGTGGCTTGCCGTCTACCTCAACAATATCATCTTCTTGGTAGAAGTGAACGTCCCAGCCTTGAGGCGGTAGAAATAAATCCCGGTGGCTGCATCGCGGCCCGACATGCTGCGACCGTCCCATACCAGGTCATGGCGCCCGCCAGGATAGTACTGCGTCCTTTGGTAGACGACCTTGCCCAGAATGTTATAGACCGAAAACGTCACGTCACTCGCGCGCGGCAGGTCGAATTGAATTAGTGTCTGGCTGTTGAACGGGTTGGGGAAGTTTTGCCCCAGCGCAAAACGTCCGGGCAGGTTATCTTCATGCTCCCCGTCCGCGCCAAGCGCCTGATCGATGATCGCCTCCACCTTGGCGCCGTTATAGGTGCAGGTCTGCACTTCGACCAGCGGCGCGGTGACATTGGCCAGCAGCGGTCCGGCGGGGAACTTCGCACCGGATAAAGAGCTTATGAGTACTCTCGTAGTAGAATCAACATGATGGTAGATGAGAGTCATGTGTGTCTGCATTGACTGGGGTTCCATGATCCCGCCAAACACCAGCCAAGTCGCTCCCAGGGTATCAGGTGTCAGTACGCTCACAGTTCCATCCAACTCTTGTCTGAAGACCGCCGGACTGGACGATATGGAGTCAAACTTATGATACGGTTCAGCCTCGCCCACAATCACCTGGATCATGTACTGCAGGTCCTCAATGGTCAATGGCGTGTCATCGAGGTTCACGTTGCTGGCTTGCGTCTGACGAGGAATGTCCACGAAGACATCCACACCCCGGACGAAGTAATTGCTAAACAGCACAGCATCCGCGATCTCGAAAGGCCTTTGGTTCAGATTGATGTCACCTAGCATTACATCGAAAGAGTCGGCACACGTTATATGTATGCCCCCGTGCTGGAAATCGATCAGGCGGTGGATGTATGCTCGGTTACGAACCGTAATGCAGAGTTCGGGGGCACCGGAGAGCGACGGCAGGGAATCCGGGGCCGTGAGTAGACTGCCATCGACGTCATACACGTTACGCGAGATGAGCCTGTTTGAGGCTAAGGCCGAACGAATGGTATTATCAGAGCAGTCCCGCCAGTAGAACTCTATTGGTATAGTATCGCACGCAAAGGTGCGATCGTTGGTAACAAGGTATTCGATAGTAAACAATGTTGCCGGCAGACTGTCGGGCAGATAGCAGCCAGATGCGAGACTGAACTGATGATATGAGTATGCCCAGATGTGTATCAGCCCCGAGGGAGCCTCGTTATAATAGGGCGGGAACGGTCCGAATCGGTACTGAAAGTACTCCCAGCCACACCCTTGAAGAAAAGTACCGGGCACGGCTCTCATGGCGTTAAGCGCCGAGGCATCATAGCCCACCATAAAGTCGAATCCGCCCATTGGAATGCTCGCTTCCTCCAGCACCACGTCGACATGGGTGAAATCTCCCTGCGGGACGTCTTCCAGCCATTCAATTCGTACCCGCTGAGGCTGGGGCTCCTCGACCGTCGCGTATAACTCACATGT
>JAUXBJ010000052.1 GCA_030619425.1 bacterium | reverse complement strand
GAAAAACCCTGATTACGTTGTGTCGGGTCTTGGACACGCTGAAAGCGTGGTTGTGACCCGACACCTAACTCCTTGTTGGATAACGGCGGCGGGTCACACGAATTCGCTGACACGAATTCGCAAGACCCACCGCAACACGCTAAAGGGACT
The DNA here is from genome assembly GCA_030619425.1 of bacterium. GTDB lineage: Bacteria > Zixibacteria > MSB-5A5 > GN15 > FEB-12 > JAJRTA01. Next base: position 7,917 of record JAUXBJ010000052.1, on the reverse strand, counting down.
TTGTCAACACTCCCTGAAGACTCAGCCACCACAAGAAAAAGCCAATGCCCACCTCAATGAAACTCCTCCCAGTCGATGAATCCCTCTTTGGCGTCGGTCATGCAGTTGACGATCAACTCCACCAACCCGCTGTACTGAATATGACAGCGCTCCCATGCGTCATAGTAGTTTAACAAATCTCGAATCTGTCCCTTGCAGTTTGAGCAGGGCGCGCAGACGTACTTGTTCACCTTGGGATCAAGTTCTTCGCGAGTGAAAGCGTTCAGTATCTGCGCCATCTTCTTGCGTCCGGAAACCATCGACCGCCAACTCGGGAAATTGTTCGACTGCATAATAGCAAACCCGCTCCCGCCGCCGCAGCAATAATTGTGAACGCCGTGCGGGGTCATCTCACGAAACTGCGGGCAAATCTTGCGCAGCACCCGTCGCTGCGGCTCGATGATACCCATCGAACGCGTTATGTTGCAGGGATCGTGAACGGTCACCGGGAAATAGTTCCGCTCCGGATCGACTTTGATCTTCCCGTTCAGCACGATGTCCTCCTGCGTGACCATGCAGGACTCGCGCGGAATGTTGGACTCGCCCAACCAGATGCGATCACCGATCGCCATGGCCGCTTTATGAGCATGACCGCACTCTCCCAAAACCACTTTCTTGACACCGAGTTTTTTGGCTGTCTCGGCATGCTTCAGCGTCACCCGGGCGTACTGAGTGTCATCATAGAACAACCCATAGTTGACCGAATCATAACCAACGAAATCGCTCGAGAGTGTCCAACTCAATCCGGCCGCTTCGAAAATGACAGCAAACGCCTGAATGTTCTCCGGCCAGGACAAAAACTCACCGGCATTGTGGATCAACAGGATATCGGCGCCGGACTTGTCAAACGGTATCTTGCACGACATCCCCGTGCGCTCCTCACCATCCTCTTCCGTAAACTCCATCAGATCGGCCAAAGCCAACGGGGTAATCCCCGTGGAGGAACCAGTCGTCAATTGCTTGATAGTCCCATCCTCGTGCAACTCCGATGGTGCGATGCCCATCTCCTGAGAAAACAGTTTGCGAATCTCTCGCGACAAAAGCCCGTTGTCGCAACCCATAGGACAAGTCTGGGCGCAGCGTCGACACAGCGTACAGCGATAGGCTAATTGGGCCAGTCGCGATATAGTCTCCCAGTTGAGATCGATATCGGCCCCGGTGAACCGGGCTGTCAGCTTGCCGCCGGGTCGAATGTACTTATTGACAAGCCGCCTGAGAATGTCCGAACGAAACAACGGGCGATAGATCTCGGCACGACCGCTGGCTTCAAAGATCGGACAGGCATCGCTACAGGTGTTGCACTTGACACAGTTGTCCAGCGATAGCATCAACGGCTGGAGAAACGTCCAGTTGCTGTCTTTCGACAATAGCTTGCGCAGGCCGACCAGAAACTTCGCAACAAGCTGCTCTTTCTCCTCGTCGGTTTTCGGAACCGGCACCTGCACATTCATGATACCGTCAAGATTCGTTTCGTACTTGGCCCGCTTTGCTTCCGAGATATCTCCGATCGGCGGTTCCTCCCAATCCTCATAAGGATAGGGAAGTTTCGGCAAGTCTTTGGTCTCGAGTGTGAACAGTTGGTCGGTTTTCCGGCTGATGTCTTTGATCTTTATGTCGCTGTTACTCATTTTCGTTGTTCTCCGTTACCGCTTCACCCCAGGTTTTCTCTGAATCGATATGCGGTGCGCCCCAACCGATCTTGCGGCCCAGTTGTGCCTGCAATACCTGATCCAGTTTGCTGCCCGGCATGTTGGGTTCGTCCTCCCAGCGCACGGAATGATAGAGGAAGTACTTGGCCACAAAATGCGACATCCGCGTCAGCGGTATCCACATAATCAACAGCGAGATCAGAATGATCTCCAGCATCAGCAACGTCCCCACCTCCCTTACCGGCACCAGTGTAATCATCGCATGCACATAGCTCCGCATGGCGGCGTGGCCTGGGTCCGCGGTCAGGTGGGCCGCCAACGTCACTGCCGCTACCACCACGAAAAAGACAAGATTGAAGTAGTCGATCGGCGAGCTGAACTTACGCATCGCTTTATCCGAACTACGCCAAATCAGCAGACCCAGTGCCCCCAGCCCACTCAGAACGAGACCGGCGTATCCAAACCCAGCCGTGACATAGTAAACAGCTTGCCCCCACCAGTCCGACTGGCCCGAGATACCGACCCCGGCGCCTTCCAGCAATCCACCCAACAACAACAGTACCAGCCAACAGATACAGAAGTAAAGTCCGAAATGAAACGGCCAGGACGAACACCAGGCTCGTTTGTTGTGGTTAAATACGCCCTTGAGCAAAATAACCTCCGCCGCCATCTCTTTCAACTCGTTGAACAGATCCTTGTGGCGTGGCTTGGTCCACCAATCGAGTTCCTCAAGATAGGAACCCCCGTATTCGGCCTTCCCTTTCTCATGCGGTACCGGATATAGCTCCCACCGCATCGACTGCGGAGCGGTGGCGTATCGCAGCGCCTTGATGATCATCGCCGCAAACGCCACCACTACTGATATAATCGTTAAGTACTGAATCGCCACCATTTGCCTTTTCCCGACTGTTACTAATCTGTGCCGGCCGGACAGTTCATGATCAACGAATCGGTAGCCATGATCTTGTCCGGGTTCAGCAGTTTCATCTCTGGATTTTTCTTGCGTGTATTCTTAACAAAGTCTTTGTCGATCATGTCCGCCAGCGTGATGCCCTCGAATACCTCCGACAGCCGGTAGTTCGCCAGCACCCAAACCATGCGTGCTTCGCAAAAGGGAGCGTTGAGACATAACTCAGGGTGAATAGTGCAGTCGGTCAGACCGATCGGTCCCTGAACAGCCTGAACAATGTCCTTCACCGAAATCTCGTGCGGTTCTCGCGCCAGGCGATAACCGCCTTTCTTGCCGGACACGCCGAGGAGCAGACCATCGTTCCTCAACGACATAGCCAACTGCGCCATGTAGTTCTCCGACAATCCTGTAACCTTGGCAATTTGACGAAGCCGCACCAGCTTTTCTTTTCGCAGCGCGCGGGCCAACTCAACCATCATCCTGAGACCATACCTTGCACGTGTCGAAAGCTTCATCGCACTATCTCCACCTTACAAAAAAAACGACCGTTTCCAGCCAAAACCTTAGTAAAATGATAATAGTATTAAGGTCAACAATCAAGTGATTTATTTCACAAATAATGCCGAACCTGTACTTGCCGGGTGACCTATTCTCTTGAGGTCTGGTGATGAGCCCACGATCATGTCACTGCTAACCAAGCGCAGCGCGCGGCCGCCTACGAACATAGATAAATCTACGGACAGGTAGGCTCCGGACCGCTGTTGAACATGTAATCCACGATATATACCAGGTCGGCGATATCGATTCCGCCGAGTCCATCGACGTTGGCTGCGTCCATCACCGGCGGTTCTGGACCTTCGTTGAACATATAGTCGACCAGATAGACCAGATCGGCGATGTCGGGATCGGAGCCGTCGCCATCGACGTCGGCGCAGACCCAGCCCTGGCAGTACAGCGAGACTACCCGCACATTGTCGAAATTCCACCCGGCCATGACCAGGCAACCATCAGTCGGACCCATCGTCCAACGCAGGTAGACCTCAGGTTCATCATCTGCATACGGTGAAATGTCGAACTCGATCTCATTCCAGAAATAGTCAGCGATAACGAAGGGGTTTTGCCACAGCGTTGTCCAGTTGGAACCGTCAGTACTGATCGAGATAACGGCCTTATCGTATATCGGTTCCTCTACGGCCAACCAGCGGCAGAATCGGAGTCTGGTATTGGTCATGCCGGAACAGTTGATGGCAGGTGAAGTGACATGATACGCCGGCAAGTTAAGCTCGTAGTCACCGGCAAGATTGTAGCCCATGACCAAGGGACCAAGGCAGCCTTCGGTGGGATCGGGGGCAGGGTACTGAAAATCAGTTCCTCCCTGCCCAAGCGGCAGACCTCGCGACCAAAGCCCGCCCGATATTGTCCATCCGGCATCGCTCTCAAAATCATCCTGAAAGACCGTTATCTCTTCAGTAACGGCTATAGCCCTCAATGGCTCGGACGGATCGGGGGCATAACGACGCCCTGACTGTGATTCTTCAATGCTGACATAGTAATCTACGACCTGCCCACACTCAAGGAGTGGTAGCGTCGCCTGATAATACTCATTTCTAACTAACTCCAGAGGCAGTTCTACTGGCTCCCCTCCATTGATTACACAATGTAATAACCCAGATCCTGTCAGTTGCACACCATCGCCAATCCCAGTCACCATAACATCAAAGCTTGTTGACTCCCCTGGTGGCACTGTCTCCGGGGTACCATCTGGAAACATGATAGCCAGGCTGCGAACCGGTTTGATGCGAACAGCCGGATCAGCGAAGAGGTTGGTCTCGTAGTATGTCCACCGCATGGCGGGATCGTTAATTCGAGCAGCCAGGTCAAACCGCGCATCGAGCATGGCCATACCCAACTCAGGATGTCCCTCGTCGGCGCTGTAAATCGCATCCCAAAATTCACGGTTGAACACGTGTACCGGATGTTGAGTTGAGCGCGACCCTATTCCGCCACGAGAGTTGGCGATACATCCGAAACCACCGGTGGCCAGTTTCACAGTAACATACTCAGCCCAACAGTCGTTGTAGTCGAACATGCCGGCCGTGCATCCTTCGGCGTACAAGAAACAATACTCGGTATTCGTAAGTTGATTTTTAACCATCGTAGTGTCGGTTCGCATTGCGTAACCGATGAAACTATGACCAAGATGGTCTACAATATGAACTCCGGAGTTGATTCGATCTATTATCTCACTGGACGGCCAGATGTAGTTGGGGAGGAAGGTCATGTCATACAGTTTGTCGATTACATAATGGTTATCTGGAAAACCATAGGTGGTAAAGCCATGGGCATCGGAGCCGTTGACCATTTCATCCATGGCATACCCGCCATATTCACCCAGTGCAGTGAAACCCAACCGTTCCGCGGCCAGCACGACCTTGGACAAATACGGTGCCTCGCTCTCAAGATAGGCAATAGTCTTTGTTACCATGTTCGTGACTTCTTCGACACTGGCTGCGGAGATCCGGCCGACACCGACTTCCGGCAGCAAATCGATCTCGCCACCCCCCTCGCCGTCTGTAGGCTCAGCCCAATAACCGTCGCCGTCGTAATTGAAGGTGCCGTCCAGACATGCAAAATAGAAATCACCCGGCATGTCGTACTCAGTAAGACTTCCGGAGCTAAAGAACACCTGGACGAATACGTCGAGGGCGGGAATGATATCATCATCGGCGCCGATAAGAACCAGACTGATACCATTAGACAGGTACTCGTTACGGATATAATCACGAATTGTGTGCGGATCGTTACCACCGATCTGATCTAAGGTGTGGATTTCGGTCGGGATGCCGTGAGCGTCATGATAGTCCTTCAGAGGCTGATAGGCTGCGGCCAACTCGGTTGGTGAGATGATCAGGAGTTCGTATGCACGGGATGAAGGCAATCCTGGCGACGGGTAGCTGAGAAGCTGAGCATTATTGTCAACTTTCGCGGACACAACCTCGGCATCGACAACCAAACTACGCAAAGCTGTAGTTGTGGACGAAACCTCTGTCTGGACAATGATCTTCATCTCAGGATAGTAGAAAAGAGCACTATTAGCTGGAATATACTCTACCGGTATGAGATCGATAAAGACCACCCGATACCCGTGAAAGGATTGAGTAGAACGAACCCGGTGCTTTATTGTCGGCATGACCTCGCTGCGGGCATAAGCTGCTTCATCGATGGCCAGCGGTGGGATCTGGTCCGGTGGCGTCGACATCGCAAATGGCTGTTCGATGGGCAGTAGTCGCAGACCGGTTGCAACCAGTGCTTTTTCACCAACAACGACCTCCACATTCGACAACTGCTGGCCATAGGGAAGCAAGATTCTTGCTCTCTTTGTCGGCAGGGCCGGCTGACCAATCAATCCGGAAACTGGACAGTCATCAATCACTGCTCGGTCAAACATCTCGCCGTCGATCTTGACAGTCTCTATTTGCGGCCGCGAGAATGTGTAAACCTGTTCAACAGGTGGCAGTGAGGCATCGTCTGCCGTCGCCGTCATCGCGGTGATCAGACTCAGTGCCAGCAATATTATGGACCTCGAAAAGAAACAACTCTCTTTAATCATGTCTCCTCCATGGTGGGATGCCGGCTGTATGCCAGCCATACATCCGTGCGACACGGGACTGCCACTGGATAGTTGCTGCACACACAATATAACCGGATTTCCCCATTAGGCAAGCACCTACCGCTCAAGGTCTCCTCGCGCCTGCACGCCCGAACAGTCTATTGACCTGGCCACGGGAAGGCAAAAACCTCGGCCTCACGGCGCTTCCGGACGATGCTCTCTGTTGAAAAATAACTCCTGCTCATCTTTGAGCGAACTATCAGGTATCTCTGGAGAGCATCGAGCCTTGTGTAACCTATTGCTGTGATCTGCTGAAAGGCCCGGCGGAGTTCCAGGCGCCCGCAAGTCTCGGCCTCCGGCAGAGGTTCCAAAACTTCATATTTCCAAGTGGAATAACGTATTTCGGCGGCTCTTTTGGAACCGCCGAAACTTCTATACTTTTCAGCGTCTTACGGAAATCAAACGCCGAAAAATCAAATTTGGTGACCCCAACGGGAGTCGAACCCGTGCAGACCTAAGTTTGCTCGGTTCCTTCGTTCAAGATTCGAAGATACTCTGCGTAACTGTAGTACTTGCTGCGGCCGGTCGTCTCCAACTCCTCAACCATTCCAAGCTCTTTTAGGTGGTTTATGGCACTGGTTACCGTGGGTACGGTTAGCTGCGTTAGTTCTGCCCCTTTGCCGATCGTCATTACAGCTTGCTGCTGCAGGGCTATGTGTACTCGAATGGCGGAACCGGCCGCGCGTCCGAGTCCTTCGACTTTCCGTCTATCCCGACTAAAAAGATCGGCCAGTTGCTTGGCCGTTTCCACGGCCGACTGTGCCGTCTCTTGAACACCTCGAAGAAAGAACTCGACCCAACCTTCCCAATCACCATCGGTCCTGACTGCCTGGAGTCTATCATAATACTCTTGTCGGTGGCTTTTCAGATACAGGCTCAAGTATAACTTCGGCTCTGACAAAGTCTCCTCAGCACACAACAGCAAAGTTATCAGGAGACGCCCCAACCTACCATTACCATCCAGGAACGGATGGATGGATTCAAACTGAACATGTGACAGCGCTGCTTTCAGGAGTACCGATGTCTTCACCGGTTCATTATGCAGAAACTTCTCCAAATCCCCCATGCACTCCATTACCCGTTCAGGCGGGGGTGGAACAAAGGCTGCGTTTCCAGGCCGCGTTCCCCCAATCCAGTTTTGAGATTGTCTGAATTCACCTGGGGTTTTCTTGGAATCTCTGCCACGTGAAAGTAACACCTTGTGGATTTCCTTGAGCAGCCTCAGAGAAACAGGAAACCCGTTTCGGACTCTCCTCAAACCGTGGGTCATCGCAGACACGTAGTTAGATACTTCCCGAACATCATCCAAAGGAACACCGGATGTTCCCTTGCTTTCAAACATCAGAAGGTCCGACAGTGAAGATTGGGTGCCCTCTATTTGTGACGATAGTACCGCTTCTTTCCTAATGTACATGTACAGGAACAGAGACGCATCTGGAAGAAGAGTTGTTATGGTATCGAGCCTACCCAGCGCCAGAAGAGCTCTGTCCAATAACTCTTGAAGATCAGCGTCAATTCTCAGCTTCGGTTTTGGGGGCAGAGAATCCGGAACAAAAGCCTTGCAGGTTTCTGCGCCCACTGTTGAGATTGTGAGAAGTCTACCGGTCCGTTTACGCTTCAATTTCAAGCTCGCTGGATTAAAGGTTTTT
>JAUXBJ010000127.1 GCA_030619425.1 bacterium | reverse complement strand
CAGCAGCGGTTATCAGCTAATAGCCGGCGATGTAACATGCGACTGCGCCGTGAGCGTGAGCGATATCATCAAGATCCGGCGTTATCTGGCAGTGCTCGATACCCTGCCATGCGGCAACTGGGCGTTTGTGGATTCGAGCTATGCTGTTAGTACGACGAACTGGTGCCCGGTTCCGGGTGAGATTGTAACCGCGCTGACGAGCAATCAAACGGATTCCAGTTTCGTGGGCGTGCGCAAGGGTGATGTGAACAACACCTGGTCGCCATCTGTGGCGGCGGCAGCCGGACGGCAGGCAGATGCCCATGCCACCGCCGGCGAAATGACACTGACCATGAACGACGTCAGCGCCACGGGGGAAACCGTAACGTTGCCCGTCATTTTGGGTCATGGAACGCCGGTTGCGGGCGTGGAACTCCATCTGCGATTCGATCCGCAGTATCTGGCTTTCGCGGGACTGACGTCGGAGGTCATGAACGATGTGACCATCAGCCATGATCAGTCGTCGGTGCATCTGGTTTGGGAAAACCTGGGTCAGCCGATCGATCAGGCGGCCGAACACATCCTGGCCGGCTTCGAGTTCAAACTGTTGAATGAGCCTGATGAGTTCACCGAGGTCGCAATCACGTCGGCCGAGGTTGTGGACGAGAGCGGTACACCGTTCGTGCTATTGCAGCAGAGCGGTCGCGTTCTGGCGTCCTCGGGCGTGGCATCTGAGACGCTTCCGGGCGACTTCTGGTTGGGGCAGAACTATCCCAATCCGTTCAACCCGGAGACCGATATCGCGTTCTATCTGCCACGGCAGGCCAGGGTGACGCTTGCTATCTACAATATGTTGGGTCAGCAGGTGACGGTTCTGGCGAGCGGCCAACTTGCGGCCGGCGAGCACACTGTGCATTGGGATGGTCGCGACGCATCGGGCCGACTGGTATCCAGCGGAATCTATCTGTACCGTCTGAACTCATCTGAGTTCTCCGAGGCACGGAAGATGTTGCTGCTGAAGTAATCTTTTTTGGGTGGGTTCCGTTCAGAGTGGACGGAACCCATCACTTGACCATAGGCGCAGTTGAGCAGCCCGCTGCTGCGGGATGCTCAGCCGTTGCCGGCCCGATAGCGATCGTTGTTGAGCGCGGCCGGTTGAGTACGGATAAGAAAATGTGGCGGTTTTACAGATTTTGACAAACGTTTTTGCATATGATACGCCGTTAGGATAAATGTGAGTGTGTATATATATTGATATTGGGTATATCGGAATGACAAGGCGACCTGACTCCCCTTGCCGTTGTTAGGCACATTGATGTTGCCAGGCAGGAGCGAATTGCCACGACCAAATGTACTTACTGAACAAACGAAAGAATTCAGCAACTATCTTACTCGATGAAGACTAACATGAAAGATTTTGCGAAGGAGTATCTATGTCCAAACATCGAACGATCGTGGTGACGCTTCTGTGTGTCGCGGCCGCGGTCATGTCTGCCAATGCGATTGATCTGACCGCAGATCAGGTCACGACTACCATTTGCGACTCCATCGCCGTTCCCATTACGGCAACGGGATTTACATCTGTGGCCGGAGTGGAACTCCACTTCAGCTACGATGACGCGGCCATGACGTACGCCCTGGTTACATCCGACGTTCTAATCGGCGCCACCATCAACGGCGGTAGTGGAGGAGTCCATGTCATTTGGGAGGATTTCATGAATCCTCTGACAGTACCGGACGAAGGCGTAATCGCTACCTTGCACTTCACATCATTGTCCGACTCCAGTCCGGTTGCATTTCTGGGTAATTGTGAGTTGGTCGATGAACTGGGTGATCCCTTATCGCTGACGACTCACGATGGATCGGCAATCTGTCTGCCGGGCTGTGTCGGCCCAGCCGTTTGTCTCGATTATGTCGATGGCCTGACTACCGGAGGCGCCATTGATGTCGGTGTGGCGACAACGTTTTATCTCCGGGTGGCAAGTGATGCCGACGATCACGGCGGCATCACCAACGGTTTCCGCATTCACTCGCCCGATGGAGCTACATGGACGACAACGGTCGGTGACACCACCGGCACTCTCGGAAAGACACAGTTTGACGGAGGGGTTTTCATCACTCCGTTCAGTGTCACCGGCTCCGGAGCCGATACGATCGGTTTCGGCGCCTTCCGGTTCACCAGCACCGGTTTGCCGGCTGGTTTTGACGACGTTGCGTACACTATCCAGATTGGACCCGTTGATGTCGCTCATGCGGGCAAGCATATCTGCCTCGACTCGACGTTTTTTCCCCCTTCCGGTGTCTGGAAGTGGGGGGGCATCGACGTTTTCCCGAACTGGGATGGACCGCACTGTTATCCGGTTCAGTCGACCGGTTGTGAGCTCACGGTCACTGCTCCCAACGGCGGCGAGGTGTGGGAAGTTGGCAGCACTCAGGCCATTACCTGGATGACCGATTGCGACTGTCTGGTCAAAATCGAAGTGTCGTACAACGGCGGTGTTAACTGGTGGTTCATAGCCACTGATGTTCCCAACACTGGGTCCTATAACTGGACAGTGCCCGACGACAACACAAGCGTCAACGCGCTGGTTCGCGTCTGCTGTGTCGACGGCGAACCTTGTGATGTCAGTAACGCGCCGTTTGCCATTGAGGGTGGTCTCTTACCCATCATTCTCACCATCCCTGACATGATCGCTGACAACTGTGACTCGGCCTGTATTCCGATCACGGTTGAATCGTTCACCGGTGTGGCGGGTGTCGAGCTTCATCTCAACTACGACATAGCCTGCCTGACCTGTGACTCCATTGATGTGGGTTATCTCGTCGGCGCCACGGTGAACTGCGGCGACGGCGGAGTGCATATCATCTGGGAAGACTTCATGAACCCGCTGACTTTGCCCGATGGTGAGACGCTGGCTCAGATCTGCTTCACCGGTTTGTCGGAAACGCCGTGTCCGGTCGGATTCGAACCAACGTGCGAATTGGTTGACGAACTGGGTGACCCGCTGACGGTGGAGTACCATGACGGGTCTCTGGCGTGCTCAGACTCTTGTGTTACCACTGTTACCTACCCCAACGGTGGTGAGGTATGGACTGTAGGAGAGACTGTGCAAATCGGATGGACCTTTACGGATGGTAATCCTCAGACCACTTGCAACTGTATTGCCACTGTGGATATATCCTATGATGGTGGCACATCCTGGGTGAATATAGGCAGCACAATTACTGGTGATGTTTTTAGCTGGACAGTGGCCAATCATCCGTCCGCGAACTGTTTGGTCCGAGTTTGCTGTGAAGCCGCAACGCCAATATGTGATGTCAGCGATGCTACATTTACTATTGAGGGTGATTCGGCAATTATCACTCTCACCATCCCCGACATGGTCGCGGACAACTGTGACTCGGCCTGTATTCCGATCACGGTTGAATCGTTCACCGGTGTGGCGGGTGTCGAGCTTCATCTCAACTACGACATAGCCTGCCTGACTTGTGACTCTATTGATGTGGGTTATCTCGTCGGCGCCACGGTGAACTGCGGCGATGGTGGTGTGCATATCATCTGGGAAGACTTCATGAATCCGCTGACTTTGGTCGATGGTGAGACGCTGGCTCAGATCTGCTTCACCGGTCTGTCGCAGACGCCGTGTCCGATCGGATTCGAACCGACCTGCGAATTGGTTGACGAACAGGGTGACCCGTTTGATTCCGTCGAATACGTCGATGGGTCACTGATGTGCGATTCTATAGTTACATGCCCGTTTGTCTTCACACCTACTAACGAGTCGGGCGTGTTCCGTGGACAGGCGACTATCTGGGGTGTTCCCGCTGATGGGGGCGACTGTATCGGCGCCTTCGATGAAGACGGCAACTGCGCCGGCGCAGCCCCGATTCTGGTTAACGAAGGTATCGGCTACATCAATTTGCCGATTTACGGCGACGACTTGCTGACACCGGATGTGGACGAAGGCATGAACGCCGGCGAGAACTTCACGCTGAAGTTGTTTGACGCCTCGGAGAGTCAGATCCTTGAATACTGCGGTGAGTTCGATTGTTGGCTGAACACCAACGGCACTCCGCTGCCGGGTGAATGCGGAGATGTGAGTAACGTCTACGACTTCCAGGATGAGTTCATTGATGTTGTCAATCTGAATGCAGGTTGGAACCTGATCTCGTTTGATGTGATTCTCGATCCGGACGACCCCGCCACCGTCTTCGCATCGTTGGGTAGCTGTCTGATTTACGTTACCGACTTTGACGGTGGCTCTCACTACTACGATCCCAACGGACCGTCCTTCCTCAACACCCTGCATCATATTCGACCGGGATACGGCTATTGGGTCAAAGTGTGTGACGATATCGTGCTTGCCGTCGAAGGCGTATGCACCTATCCGTGCGATTTCGGTGTCGATCTGGACAACGGGTGGAATCTCATCGCTTATTGGCCGCAGCCTACCGTGACGCCGGAGGTCGCTTTTGCCGATCTCATCAGTGCTGGTGTTCTGGTCTACGTTACCGGCTTCGACGTCGGCTCCCAGTACTTTGATCCCAACGGCCTGCCGTTCCTGAATACTCTGACCGAGATCCGGAATGGCTTTGGTTATTGGGTGAAGGTAAACACCCCGTGGCCCCACTTCCAGTATGAGGAGTGCGAAGTCGCCGGTGTCGCGGGACGGAACTCCCACTCCGGTCAGGCCCTGTACGACAAATCGCCTGGTGTGGGTGGACCGTTTGCATTCCGTGCCACCAATCTGTCGAGCAGTCTGACCGGTGCTGTTGAGTTCGATGGTGAACCGACTGGTGAAGGCGATATTATTGCTGCCTTCGATGCTTCAGGTAACTGTGCCGGTGCGGCGGCTGTGTTCATGCACCGGGGTGTCTCCTACTTTGTTATGCCGATCTACGGTGACGACCAGACCACGTCCAGCATCGACGAGGGGTTGACGCCCGGCGAAACCTACCGACTCAAGCTTTATGATGCTTCGGAAGGGGTTATCGTGGAGCATGGTACGACCTTCTCTGACTGGAGAAACACAAACGGGGCGCCGTTGAGTGATGATCCATCAGATCGCACGACCGTGTTCAGCTTCGCCTCCAACAGTCGCTCAGGAGAACTTGTACCGACTGATTTCACCCTGTCGCAGAACTATCCGAATCCGTTCAACCCCACTACCACTATTCGATTCGGATTGCCGAAGGCGGCCCAGGTGGAGTTAGCCATTTACAACATCGTCGGCCAGAAAGTGAAACTCCTGGTGCGTGGCGACTACCAGGCCGGCCACCATGAGGCTGAGTGGCAAGGTGCGGATGATGAAGGCCGCCCGGTTGCCTCGGGTGTGTACTTCTATCGACTGACATCCGAGGGTGTCAATGAAACCAGGAAGATGCTGCTGCTTAAGTAGGAGTATCGTTGAAGTTCATATCTGCCATAATCAGGTTCTGGAGCAGGCCGGACGGGTCTGCTCCGAGCCTGTTGTTTGGACGGCGACCGGTATTCGCGCCGGTCGATGGTATTCAAAGGAGGAGTTATGATGATTCGTGGTAAGTTGTCAGTGTTGTCGATGATGCTGATGGTCGTGCTCTTGAGTTCTGCTGTCTACTCGCAGGAAACCTGCGGTCCATTCACATTTACACCAACCAGTGAATCCGGAGTGTTCCGCGGACAGGCTACTATCGATGGTGTAGTGGCCGACGCGGCTGATTGTATCGCCGCTTTTGACGAGGATGGCAATTGTGCCGGTGCGGCATCGCTGATCGATCAGCCGGGAGCAGCATATATCATTCTGCCGATTTACGGTGATGATCTGCTGTCCGGCGATGTCGACGAGGGAATGAATGCAGGGGAGAGCTTCACCCTTATGCTGTATGATGCCTCAGCCGACGAGGTCTTGCCGCTGAACCCAGACACATCGTTTGCCTGTTGGCAGAACACCAACGGCACACCGCTACCGGGTGAATGCGGCGACTATCTGTTGATGTATGACTTCGGCGGTGTCTGCGATCCGCCCGTAATCGAGTGCCCTGATGTTCCATTTGAGATTGCTGCCTGCGCCGGCGATCAAGTCTGCGTGCCGCTGGTTATCAGCGACGCCACCAGCGTACTGGTGGAGGGCGCAACCTGGACAGACGGACAACTCTGTTTTACGGCTGAGGTCTCCGGTTCGAATGTGTTCCATGTGGTTGCAACCAATGACTGCGGTGAGGACGTCTGCGATGTCACGGTAAACCTCACGGTTGACCACCCGCCGGGGATCGAGTGCCCGGACGTTCCGTTT
>JAUXBJ010000254.1 GCA_030619425.1 bacterium | reverse complement strand
GAAGCCAATATCATACTGCCTAATGTGCTCGTACCTCCGCCGGAGGCGATTACCTGCCAGTTGATTTCTTCACCCGCGCGCGGCGTTGCTGTAACCGGTTCGGTGGTGGGGCTGGTGGGCTGGACAGTCGGTGTGTCGGTCTCGGTCGGCGTGGTTTTGCTGGCGGTTGTCTGCTTTTGAGTCACGGAAGCTTTGGCGGCAGGCCGTTCGTCCTTATCGCGTTTGGCGGCGAACACTGCCACCGAGAGAGCCAGACACAACACCAGCGCAATGAGTGCTTTAACAGTCATGGTCTTCATCTGAGGTCTCCTGCCTTGATCTGATCAGTGCATCGTCAGGTCTGAACACACGAACGGCAAAGTGACGACCCTCCCAAGGCGGTCGGAGGTCAAGCCGTGTAGATCAACTATTGAAACAGACTTTGTCTCCGGCAATATAGGGTCTTTCGGGATTAAGTCAACCCTGAAGCCGGTTTGGGCTGTTCAAGACAGCGAAAGTTTTAATTGATTTGAGGCGTGGTTATCCGTAGAATCGCCCGGACAACCAGGAAAGGTGTGCCGTGTCCGAGAAGAGCGAAAGTCAATCCAGTCCGCAATCGCCGGCGAAGAAACCGACGATCCTGTCCGGCATGCAGCCGACCGGGTCGCTGCATATCGGCAATCTCGAAGGAGCCTTGCGCAACTGGGTCCGGTTGCAGGAAGACTACTGGATGTTTTGCTGCATTGTCGATCTGCACGCACTGACGGCCGATTGGCAGAACCCGAAGGTTCTCAAAGACCGAGTGTTCGAGATGGCGGTCGATTTTCTGGGCGCCGGGTTGGACCCGGACAAGTGTGCTATCTTCATTCAGTCGGAAGTGCCGGAACATTCCGAGTTACACCTCCTGTTTTCCATGCTGATAACGGTGCCGACTCTGACTCGCCTGCCAACCTACAAGGAGAAGAAAGATCAGTTGGACTCTTACGGTTTTCTCGGTTACCCGGTTTTGCAGGCGGCCGATATCTGTCTTTACAACGCCGACAAGGTTCCGGTGGGGAAGGACCAGGAAAAACACATCTGGCTGGCCGCCGACTTAGCCGAGCGGTTCAATAGCACTTACCGCAAGGTGTTCAAGGTGCCCGAGGCGCTGCTCACCAGCATTCCGCTGATCCTGGGGTCGGACAACCGCAAGATGTCCAAGTCGTTCAACAATCATATTCCGGTCGAAGCGACCGAAAAACAGACTGAGAAGATAGTCAAGTCGTACTACACCGATCCGAAGAAGATCCGTCAGGGGGATTCGGGCCATCCGGACAAGTGCCCGGTGTTTCTTCTTCACAAAGTGTATTCACCTGATCCGGAAAGCGAAATCGCGCCGGTATGCAAATCCGGTGAACTCGGGTGTGTGGATTGCAAGAAGATGCTGAGTGCCAATCTCAATAACGCCCTGCAGCCGATCCGGGACCGCCGGGCTGAACTACTGAAACATCCCGCCGATGTCTGGGATGTTTTGGCGACCGGGCGCGACCGTGCCCGCAGTCGCGCCGCGAACGTGATGGAGAAAGTGCGCGCCGCTATGAAAATCAACTATCGAGGCAACAAGAAATGACCGAACCGGCCACTACCTTTACGAACGGTGATTACAGTGTCGATCTGGCCGTGTTCCACGGACCGCTGGATCTGCTGCTCTATCTGATTCGTAAGGAGGAGGTCGACATCTACGACATTCCGATTGCGCGGATCACCCGACAGTATCTGAAGTATATCGAGCTAATGCAGAATCTGAATCTGGAAGTGGCCGGCGAGTTCATTCTTATGGCGGCCACCCTGATTCGGATCAAGGTCAGGCTGCTTCTGCCGCGTGATGAATCTGATCCCGAGGAAGCCGATCCCCGTGAAGAGTTGATCCTGGCTCTCATGGAGTACAAGAAATTCAAGGAGGCCGGCGAAATTCTCAGGGAGAAAGCGATTCTGGAAGAGCGCAATTTTGTTCCCGACTCACCCGCCGAGAAAGTCGACCCGGAAATCGATGAATACAGCGACGTCACTCTGTTTGATCTAATCAGCGCCTTCAAAGAGGTTCTCCAGTCTCGCCGCGAAGAGACGTTCCACGAAGTGGCTGTGGAAGACTTCACGGTGGAACAACGGATGGACTTCGTTATGCAGGCCCTGGCCGAGCAGGAGTTCGCCACCTTCCCTCAGTTGTTCGCCGATATCCCGCGCCGGATCGTGGCGGTGGTCACTTTTATCGCTCTGTTGGAATTGTCGCGGGCCCGTCGGGTGGTGCTGTCGCAATCAATGCCGTTTGCCGAGTTACGCATCTATCGTGGTGAGCGGTTCACATCTGAACGAAGCGATATCGATCTGGTCTCCTACACGCAACATGAAAAGGTAATCAGCTAAGTATGGAAAACGGTTCAAAACTTTCAATAATCGAGGCTCTCATTCTGGCCTCACCGGAGCCTTTGCCGGCACGCAAGATCGCCGGCATGGTCGAGGGTGTCACGCCCAGTTCCGCCGGTAGGGCCGTGGCGCAGTTGAACAACCGTTACATGGAGGCCGGTTGCTCATTCCGTCTGCGCGAATTGGCCGGTGGCTTTCAGTTTTATATCGTCCCGGAGTTCGCCGGCTATGTTCAGGAATTGTTCGCCCGCCGACGTAAAATGCGCCTCACCAGAGCATCGCTGGAGACCTTAGCCATCGTGGCCTACCGTCAACCGGTGACCAAGTCCGAGATTGAGCATGTGCGAGGGGTCGCGTCCGATGGTGTCGTGCACAATCTGCTCCAGAAGAAACTGATCACCATCAGGGGACGAGCCAAAACCGTGGGCAAACCGCTGCAGTATGGGACCACCGACGAGTTCCTCAAATTTTTCGGCCTGGCCGGACTCAGCGACCTGCCCAAAATGTCCGAAATCGAAGAATTGATCGCGGCCGAAGAACCGATGGCACAGACGCAACTCGATCTGTCACAACTCTCACAAGAAGAGGCAACCTCGCCCAAGTTGAATGTCGCCGACGGTACGTACAATCCATCCTCCGATGAGGCCGAGGACTTGACCGAGGGCAGTGAAACCGCTTCCCCGGAGCCTGAACTGAGCGAGATTGCTGAGGCGACAGTTGATGAGGTCGACGGCGAACAATCTCGATCTGAAGGCGCGATGTCCGGTGAGGAGATCACCAGCGGTGAAGTCGACCCACCCGAAACTGAAGCGACCCATAAGACCGAAGAGGACAACCCCGCTGGTGTGATCGTGGACATGGATACGGCCGGCTGAACGTCGGCGGTTATGTTTGTCAGCGCAGGGATTTCGCGATTCTGCGGGGTGCTCGGTGTGTGCTCATCTGATTTCTCGTAGAGGGGGGAGGCAGGGTAGATTATCTGTGGAAACCGATTCGTCCCGGCGAACACCACACCGCATGCGGCGGCGCCTGTTAGTCGTATGGTGAGGATTATTTGATACGCATCAACAAGTATCTTTCAATTTGCGGCGTTACGTCCAGGCGAGGCGCCGAGAAACTGATAGAACAACAACTGGTCACCATAAATGACCATGCCGCACAGTTGGGCGAGATGGTCGATGAGTCCTCGGACGTCGTGAAAGTCAACGGCGCCCAGGTCGAACCGGTAAGCCAACACGTTTACATCGTGTTGAACAAGCCGGGCCAGGTTATGACCACGCTGCATGATCCGTTCAAGCGCCGCACCGTGCGCCATCTGGTCAAGAAAGTCCGACAGAGAGTCTATCCGGTCGGCCGCCTCGACTACGACACCGAGGGAGTGCTCCTCCTGACCAACGACGGTGAACTGGCCTACCGGCTGACCCACCCCAAGTACGAAATTATCCGCCTGTACGAGGCCAGGGTCAAGGGGCACTTCGTTCAAACCGATGCCGATCGGATAGCCTCGGGAATAAAGCTCGAGGACGGCGCCATAGGTCGGGCGCAGGTGCGCACCATCCATCAAGGCAAGGAATCGTCACGTGTCCGTCTGATTCTGACCGAGGGTCGCAAACGCGAAGTGAAACAGCTTTGTAAGGCGGTTGGACATCCGGTGCTGAAGCTGAAGCGTCTGGAATTTGCGGCGATTACCACCACCGGCCTCGCCATCGGTAAATGGCGTGAGCTTACGGTGGCCGAGGTGAAAAACCTAAAATCGATGGTGGGGCTGATATGATGATGGGGCTGATATGATGATGGGGCTGATATGATGATGGGGCTGGTATGATGGTGGGGCTGGTATAGCGTGATGGATTCCCGCCGTTCGGCGCGCCGACCGTTCCGTCACCCTGAGCGCCCGCACATGTCACCCTGAGGGCCCACACATGTCACCCTGAGCGGACAGGCTGTGTCGCAATGGGGTTTTTTGGTTGAGTAT
>JAUXBJ010000138.1 GCA_030619425.1 bacterium | reverse complement strand
TTCGCAGGAGCCTGTTGTACTACGAAATGCGCCTTGTCCGCCAACTCACCCGCGCCTACCGGCTCCTGTATCACCTCCAAAATCCCCAACCCCCACCAATTCCCAAATCAAAACACAAAAATACACAAAACGAACCCATTTCAGATGACCACACCCCCACGTAGAACCGTAGGGCGGCATCCCTGCGATGCCGCCACTCGCTACTCGCTACTCGGTATTCGGTACCCCACCCAGAGCGCCAGCGTCGGGTGGGTTTGCACGGCACAAGAAATATCCCACCTGTCGCTCCGCTTTAGGTGGGGTACCGGAATGGACGCCGCACTGACTCCGGGCAAGAGACCTGAGTTGACCGTGCACCATCTTTTTATTTGGTGCGCGCCACCCATTGGGATATCATCCGGCAAAGGAAATCGCGGAGGTGTTTTATGTTCTTCGGTGTTTTGCTCTTGATCCTGGGTGGACTGATGCTTCTGAATCAGTTCGGACTGCTCCGGGGAGACACGTGGGACTACTTCTGGCCTGTAGTGGTCATAGCAATCGGCGTGTCGATGATTTTCAAACAGAAGCAGGTCAAGAAGCCTTAATGCCCACTCGATATTTCTACTTCGATCCAACTGCCGAGGGAACGGCGGTTTTCATGGGTCCCACGGAAGCCCGCTTGATGGAGATTGCCTGGTCCCGCGATAGTGTGACTGTCAAGCAGGCGCTGTTCCAACTGGGCGAAACGAATCGCCTGGCGTACACTACGGTTATGACAGTGCTGAGCCGTCTGGCTGATAAACAACTCTTGTCTCGGGAGAAAGCAGGACGAAACTTTGTCTATCGGCCGAGGGTCGACAAAGCGACTTACCTGAAAACGCGCGTCAAGATGGTGACCGACAGTCTGTCAAAGAACTTCGCGGATCTGCCATAGTCAACTGCGGCAGGCAAGCCTGTCTTTTGCGCTTTGCGGGCGGCGTCTCAGGGTCACTACAATTGGCCTCCCAACCGCCGATATCAAATGTATGAGACCGATTATCTGCCACTTGCTGATGGCGCTATTGGCGGCACAACTGCACGCCGATAACCTGGTGCGGCCAGCCGACGAAATCAGGCTGCCACTCCCTGAAGGTTGGGTCGCCGGTGGCGGCGATACCGGTTTTCCGATTCAATTGGTCAATGAAGATCTCACCGCTGAGCTGCAGATATTTCGCTCGGAGATCCCTGAAGAGGACGCGATCGCCGATGGTGAACAACTGTGCCGCGCAGTCGATGATATTATTGACGACGTAATCCTGTCCCTGCCGGAGGCCCAACTACTTACCAACACCGGCTACCAGGAGGACAACCGAGCCTGGTTCGTGCTCGAATTCTCATCTGTGGACACGATGACCTTTGAGAGTATCCATCATCGAATGACGGCCGTTTTGTATCGTCACCCCGATGGTCACCAGTTGCTGTTCACGTTGTGGGGTAAGGCATCGACAATGGCGCCCACTTCGGTGCAGGCCGATTTTCGAACCATGCAAAATGGTTTTGGGTATACCGGTCCGGTGCAACGGGCCGTGTTTGCTGAACCCGGAGGCTTTCGCTGGTGGCTGTTGGGCGCTGTAATGGTGGTACTGTTGTTGGTGCTTCGGTTACGCCGTCGGGGAGCCAGAGAATCTGATTAGGTCGAAATCCCGGCGGCAGCGTAGTCCGGGCGTTCGGGCCACCCGTCCGTAACCTCATGCACCCCGCTCCTCAAGCTCTACCAAAACCCCGTGCATGCTCGACGGATGCACAAACGCGATCAGGTGACCCTCGGCGCCCACGCGCGGTGACTCATCGATCAGTTTGACACCGGCTGCCTTCAGTTCGGCCAGAGTGTTCCTGATGTCGTCGACATAAATACAGACATGGTGCAAACCCTCGCCTCTTTTTTCAAGAAAGGCGGCCACCGGACTGTCGGGCGTGATTGGGGCAACTAGTTCGATACGAGCGGAACTGCCTTGCGGCGAATGGGCGAACATGGCCACACGCACCTTTTGGTCGGATACCTCGGTGATTTTGTCAGGCTTGCTGCCGGTGATGAGCCGAAAACGTTCTATAGCGGCAGTGAGATCGGCAACGGCAATCCCTATGTGTGATATCAGTTCGCGTGACATGCTACCAGTCATCAGAGTCGTCCGCCTGCCGGATCAACTCGTCATAATCATGCTGACGCTTGCTCTGCGACATGTACGGTTTGATCCAACGCCCTTCGTGATAATAGGCCATCAACGGCATTGGCGACGGCTTGTCCTCACCGGCACTTGTTATATGGAATATCGTTTCAACCATGGCTGAATCACGACCGAAAAACTCGATGTCTACAATCTCGATATACTCCAGACTGTCGGCATTGGCCCAGGAGACTTCGCCGTGCTTCAGGTACTCGTCGAATGTTTCTTGTTCTCTGAGATACCGAAACTCGTTTTCATATAGCCCGGCCTTGTCCCCATAGCTGAGACGTGTAATGACCTCATCGACCATCGCCACGATAGCAACCCAATCCTCAGCCCGATCCACCGCACTGGCCGGCGCCTCAGTAGTCCTGACCATACTGGCCGCCGGCTTCTCTTCCACGGCTGTCGTGGTGTCGGCGACCTGATCAACATCGCCTTCA
Source organism: bacterium (assembly GCA_030619425.1). Lineage (GTDB taxonomy): Bacteria > Zixibacteria > MSB-5A5 > GN15 > FEB-12 > JAJRTA01. Next base: position 3,337 of record JAUXBJ010000138.1, on the reverse strand, counting down.
TCGCCGCCGCACCCGATCCCACCGATCGTCATCATCACCGCAGCTACGAACAAAAGAACCTTAGTTCCCTTCATGATACTCACCCCATACTTCTCGGAAGACATCAGAGATTTCACCGACGGTGGCGTAGTTTTCCACCGCCTCGATCACCGGATAGACGACGTTGTCGGCGCCGACGGCGTCGTCTCTCAGTCGCTGGAGGCATTCCCGCACACGACCGTTGTCCCGTTCGGATTTCATTTTCTGTAACTGATCTCGTTGTTGTTTTTCAAGTTTTGGATCCACCTTGAGCACGTTTGGAATGTCGGCCTGGTCGGTGGTGAAACGGTTGACACCTATCACCGTCCTGTCGCCGGATTCTATCTGCTTTTGGTATTCGTAGGCAGCGCGGGCGATTTCATCACGGTAGTACCCGGACTCAACACATCGAACTGCGCCGCCACGCCGGTCGATTTCGTCCATTATCTTCAGCGCCTGTTGCTCCAGTTCCCGCGTCAGGTACTCCATGTAGTATGAACCGGCCAGTGGATCAGCCGTGCCGGTAATGCCGGATTCATAGGCGAGAACCTGCTGCGTGCGGAGAGCGATCTCGGCCGCCCTTTCGGTTGGAAGCCCCAGCGCCTCATCGAAGGAGTTTGTGTGCAATGACTGTGTTCCTCCCAACGCCGCCGCCAACGCCTGAACAGTTGTCCGCACGATATTGTTCTCCGGCTGCTGGGCGGTGAGCGTGGAACCGCCGGTCTGCGCATGAAACCGCAAGAGCATCGACTTCTCGTTGGCGGCGCCGAAACGTTCCTTCATCGTGCGTGCCCAAATTGTCCGCGCGGCGCGGAACTTGGCTACCTCTTCAAACAGGTCGCTGTGTGCCGCGAAAAAGAACGACAACCGTGGCGCAAACTGGTCAATCTCCAGACCAGCCTTCAACGCCGCCTCGCAGTAGGCGATGCCGACAGAGAGCGTGAAGGCCACCTCCTGCACCGCGGTAGAGCCGGCCTCGCGAATATGATAGCCGGAGATGGAGATAGTGTTGTATTTCGGGAGGTGATCCCTGGCGTAGGCGAAGATGTCGGTGATGATGCGCATCGACGGTTGTGGGGGAAAGATGTGGGTGCCGCGGGCAATGAACTCTTTCAGAATGTCGTTTTGGACTGTGCCCATCAATTGCTCCGTAGGCACACCCTGCTTTTTGCCCACCGCGATGTACATCGCCAGAAGAACCACCGCCGTTGAGTTGATGGTCATTGAGGTCGACGCTTTGTCCAGCGGGATACCATCAAACAACAACTCCATATCGTGCAGCGAATCGATGGCGACGCCGGTGCGACCCACCTCCCCCTGCGCCATGGGATGATCGGAATCGTAGCCGATCTGCGTAGCCAGATCGAAGGCCACCGACAGTCCGGTCTGTCCGCGTTCCAGCAGATACTTGAAACGCTGGTTGGTCTCTGCGGCCGTACCGAAACCGGCGTACTGTCGCATAGTCCACAAACGCCCGCGGTACATATCCGGATAGACACCCCGTGTAAACGGATACTCCCCAGGGCGGCTACAAGTGGCTTCTGCTTGCGCGACATCGTCTGCTGAGACGACGGGAGGAATCTCAATCCCGGAACTGTTCACTTTCTTAGAGGAGGGCACTACTCGAACTCCAGCATTTGGTCACCCTTTTCGACCGATGCTCCTTTTGACACATCCACGCTCTTCACCACCGCGTCGCCCGAAGCTTTGATGACGTTCTCCATCTTCATAGCCTCAATTACGATCAGTGGCTGGCCTTGCGACACTTCGTCTCCCGGCGCCACCTTCACTTCGAGGATCAGGCCGGGCATCGGCGCTTTCAGTTTCTTTTTCAGTGATGGTCCCGACTTCATCCCGGCGGTCTTGCGCAGTTGGGCCAGATGGTACTCCTCGATCTCGGCCGGAATCTCGACCCCAAGCATGAAGACGGTCTTGGTGTCAGCCAGTCCGTTGGAGCGCACGTCTACCTCGAAAGAACGGTCTTCCACCAACAGTACGGAGCGGGTCTCGCCCAACCGGTGACTGGTCACCCGCACCGTCGCGCCGTCGACCGTCACACTATAGCCGTCAGCGCGATACTGCAAGTCGATATCGTATTCACTGTCATCGATCTTGACCAGGTAACGCGACATCAGCGGCTGCCTCCGAACTGGCGCAAACTCTCACGGCGATGATGCGCGGCCCAGCCCGACGGCTCGGTTTTCCCTGCACTTCGTGAACTGAGAGCAATCTTGCGCTCGTGACTGAACTTGTCGAGGGCCGCCGCGATTGCAGCGCAGCGACGTATGTCGTCGGTGAGGAAGGAGTAGTTGTTGTCAGGAAACTCTTCCGGCAGAAAGCTCGTGGAAAGATCCCCCGCGATGAACCTGGCGTTGTCCAACACCGCCAGGTGAAAACCGATCGTGGTTTTCAGTCCGGCCACCCGGTACTCCTGCAAGGCTCGGCGGGTGCGGTTGATGGCCTCGGTGCGATCGCTGCCCCAAACTACTAACTTGGCGATCATCGGATCGTAAAAGATAGGTATCTCGTTATAAATGACCACGCCGGAGTCGACGCGCACACCGGGACCGGCCGGGATGCGATAGTTCTTGAGCGTGCCGGTGGACGGTGTGAAACCGTGTTGGGGGTCCTCGGCGTAGATACGGCACTCGATCGCGTGACCATCGAGCTTGATATCCTCCTGGCGGTAGCGCAACCGTTTCCCCTCGGCGACAGCTATCTGCTCCTTGACCAAGTCTACTCCGGTGACCATCTCGGTGACCGGATGCTCCACCTGCAAGCGTGTGTTTACTTCAAGGAAGTAGAAGGACAGGTCCTGAGCCACCATGAACTCGACCGTCCCGGCGCCGACGTAGCCGGTCTTCTTCGCGATACTGATTGCGGCCTCACCCATCTCCTGTCGCAACTCCGGTGTCATTACCGGCGAGGGGGACTCCTCGATCACTTTCTGATGGCGCCGCTGGATGGAACACTCGCGTTCATTAAGATGAATCGCGTCGCTGTGCTGGTCGCAGAGAATCTGAATCTCGATATGGCGCGGACGGTCGAGGTACTTCTCGATATAGACCCGTCCGTCACCGAAAGCGGACGTGGCCTCGCTGGAAGCTCGCTCCAACGCCTCGTCGAAATCCTCAGGCTTATGAACAACCCGCATACCTTTGCCACCACCACCGGCTGCTGCTTTGATCAGCACCGGGAAGCCGACACGGTCGGCTTTGAGCAGAGCCGCCTTGAGGTCGTCGCCGTCCAAAGTCTCACCCGGCACAACCGGTAAGTCGGCCTCAAGGGCCGCGGCGCGGGCTTGAAGTTTGTCACCAAG
>JAUXBJ010000133.1 GCA_030619425.1 bacterium | reverse complement strand
GGCAGCGTCTGGAAACGCTGCTGGAGGGGTTTTGGCTTGTCTTGAGACCGCATTTCGGTATATTGGAGGGTGATCGAAATGGAGTCCAAACCAGAGTCTGATGCGCAGATTCGTTCGGAAGCGTTGCGCTCAAGGTTGGGCGAGCGTCTGGAACTGAATAAGTCATTGGCGCCGTTTACAACTTTCAAAACGGGCGGAGCAGCCGGCTACTTCCTCAATGCAAACAGTGTCGACGACGTGGCCAAAGCAGTCCGAGCCGCCAATGAGATTGGCCTTGAGTTTTTCGTGATCGGCGGCGGTTCGAATCTGTTGGTATCGGATGCAGGTTACGCCGGCTTGATTATCAGAATCCGGACATGTGGTCTGAGCCTGGAGAACGAAACTGAAATCGTCTGCGGGGCCGGGGAGGAGTTGATGGCGCTGGTGACTTATGCAGCCGATAATTCGCTGTCAGGGCTGGAGTTCGCTGCCGGTATCGGGGGCACGGTTGGCGGCGCCGTCTATGGCAACGCCGGCGCTTATGGTGGTGAGATAGGACGGCGATTGAGTCGGGCGGTTTTGATCGGTCGGGACGGACAACTCAAGACGGTTAAGCCCGAGTATTTCCGGTTCGGGTATCGTGATTCGTACTTAAAGAGCACCCACGAAATCCTTGTCGAAGCTTGTTTCCAACTCGAAAAAGGCGATTTGCGGTTGATCCGTGACAAGATTAACGGCATATTGAAGGAACGTGAGTCCAAATTCCCTCGCGCGGCCAAGTGTGCCGGATGTTTCTTCAAGAATATCGAAGACTCCAGCCAGAAGCATGGCAAGCTCCCGGCCGGTCGTTTGTTGGAGGAAGTTGGGGCCAAACAGATGTCGGTCGGCGATGCCCGGGTGAGTGAGCACCACGCCAACGTCATCGTCAACGCCGGCAGCGCATCCTCAAAGGATATCAGGCGGTTGGCCGATAAATTAAAAGAGAAAGTGTTCGAGCAATTTGGTATAATGTTACAGGAAGAAGTTATTCAGATCGGCGAGTTCTAAACTCAAAGGAGACCTATCGGACTATTTCTAACGGATTGAATTGAACGCTGTTACTCCTGCCGAGAGTGAAAAAAACAGTTCGGAAATACGTCATTTGGTCTCTGGTCACGGCGATTATCGTCGTGGTTTCGGTGTGCCCGGCGATGTCGGCCGGTCGTTTCGTCGCCCAACTTTACAGCCCACCGAGCCGGGTCTCTTCGTACAGCGAAACGAGTTACGATTTCTCGGCAGCCCTCTCCCCATTGACCTTTCCTCTGATCTCTCAGAGAATGAAACGCCAGCCCCTGGTGGTCAGGACGAGTGCCGAGACCTCATCACTGACTTTCAATACCGAGTTCTACAAACGCCGCGGCCACGGTCAGTCACTGGTTCCGGTGTCCGCCGATGCGGGAGAGTACCTGACTTTCCGTATCGCCAAAGGGACCAAAGAGAACTTTCATAAGCTGACATCCGGGGCTATCTCCGATCCCAGTCGGAAGAAAGGCGAAGGGGGGCTGGGCATCAGGGTTGCGTTGCCCAAGCGCCTTGATCGCGTCTTCGGCGAAGGCGGCGCCGGTCTGAAAGTGACCGGATTTCGCAAGATCACGTTCTCGGGACGTTCCAATTGGACCGACGCATCCAACTCCGATACCTACCGACAGAGCAAGTTCCCCTCCCTGAACATGGAGCAGATATCGCAGTTCGATATTACCGGCACTATTGGATCCAAGATAACGGTCAAGGTGTCGCAGAACAGCCAGACCGACATCCCTCTATCCAACCGTATCCAGATTCGTTACAAGGGTGACGAAGACGATATCCTCAAGACTATTGAGGCCGGCAACACCACCCTCAACCTCCCTCCCACCGCCCTGGTCGGTTACTCCGCCCAGGTAAAGGGTCTGTTCGGTATCAAAATGGCGGCGCAACTTGGCAGTCTCAAGATGACGGCGATTGCATCACAGGAAAAAGGGTCGGCCGACCAACTTACTATCACCGCCGGTGGTGAGGAAAACGCCACTGTTATCCGCGATTACGAATTCGCACCGGGCCGCATATTTGATCTGTTCTACCCAGATGAGTTCGAAGCGGAAGATTCAGTAATTGATCTGATCGTCTACGAGACAGAGAGAAGTAGTCAGGACGTCTCCGAGGCGGAACTCGCTATTATGATGGTCGATCCGAGAAACGATCAACTAGGCAGAGGCGAACGGATCAGCGGAATTGACGTCAAGCAGGTGGACAGGTCTGCCTACCAATGGTACAACGATAGTAAACGCAATCTGCACTATGTCGTTTTCAACTCGGAAAAGGGACGCTACAAGGCTCTCGGCGTGTGGATAAAAGTCAAACGCTTCGAGCAACAGGATACGATCATTATCGGTGATCTCAGCCAGACGGTGTTCGGAGACTCTCTGGCTCTACGTCTTCTTCGTCACAATAACCCGAACTCAACTCACGATTCCTGGCAACTGATGTGGCGTAACTGTTACAGTGTGACACGCGGTGTGGATCTTGAAGATCTTGACCTCAAGGTGCTCAAGGGACGTGTCGGCAGCGAACTCACTACCAACGTGTTTGACTACCAGGAAGTCGGTGGACAGACTCAGAACTATCTGGAGATTCTCGGGCTGGACCAGTACAACTCGGCCGACCAGAAATTCCCGGATGGGCGGGTCGATGACCGAGTAGAGGTTTACCGACCAGACTGGGGTCTGATTATCTTCCCGGAACGGGAGCCGTTTGCCTCCACTAGAACATTCATGGATTCGAGTAGTATCGAAACCATGGCTCTGGTGGATACCGTGCCGGACGTATACCGATACACAGGTAGTCAGCAACAGGATGCCAGCCTGTATTTTCTGCGTATTTCAACCAAGACTCGCGGCTCGATTATCCGTCTGAACCGCGCCAACATCATTGAAGGCTCGGAGCGAGTCACCGTCAACGGCAAGGCGCTCAAGAAGGGTTCCGACTACACTATTGATTACAATTTCGGCCAGATCAACCTTATCTCCGAAGAAGCTCTCGACCCGAACGCAGAGTTGGCAGTCGATTTTGAATACGCGCCGTTTCTGGCTATCCAGAAAAAGACGCTATTGGGTCTGCGGACTGAATATGAATACAGCAAAGATCTCAAATTCGGCGCCACCGTCCTGTACAAATCCGACAAAGCCCAGGACCGCAAGCCGAGGGTGGGCCAGGAGACAGCCAAGAGCCTGGTGTACGACCTGGACGCCAGCTTAAAATTCCAACCTAATTTCCTTACCAAGTTAGTTGACGCCTTGCCTCTTGTGGAAACGGAAGCGCCGTCGAATTTCAGCATTTCGGGTGAGATCGCTCAGTCGCACCCCAATCCCAACGTTGAGGGGATTGCTTATGTTGATGATTTCGAGTCGGCCCTCGATCATCTGTCGCTACGCACCAACCGCACAGCCTGGAAAAGATCGTCCAAACCGTTTACGCTCGGCGACGACTACGTTCGGGGCCGGTTGCTCTGGCACACTCCGCGCGACCTGGTCACGGTGGAAGACGTCTGGGACCGCGAGGCCGCTCAGGGCCAGGGAACGATAAGAACTTTTCGCATGATCTTTCGCCCGCGGCATTTCGAGACTGATACAACAGTCGTCGCCGAGCAACTGGTGATCGATACCATCGCCAACGACCGTAAATCCTGGGCCGGAATCATGCGCTACCTGCCCGGGGGCGTCGATCCCAAGCGGGCGCAGTTACTTGAAGTTCGAGCCCGTGCCAAAAGCGGCAAGTTGCACTTTGACTTCGGAAAAATCAATGAAGACGTCAACGGCGACAAAAGCGCCAATTCCGAGGATGGGATTGCCACCGACGGGGCGCGGAACGGCATGGTCGAAGAGGAAGAGGATGTCGGGCTGGATGGGAAGGCCGACCATGAAGAGTCCAAGTTCTGGGATTATATCAAGGACATCACGGCTGATCCGGCGGGTGACAACTGGTACTTCCTCGACGACGGCAAGTGTCCTCTGCCGAGTGCGCAGTGTAGTAATATCGACTGGGACGACGAGTCGATTCGGTACGAATGGCTAAACGGCACCGAGGGTAACATCAACGACCCTTCAGTTCAGGGTCGGCCGGATGAGGAAGCCCTGTCGTCGTTCGGGTTCAACCAGTTGGATTCCTACTTCTCCTATGTGATCGACTTTGAGTCGGATTCGTTTCGGGTAGATTCATCGGACTGGCCGCGAGATGTCGGTGTCGAAAGACGATGGTGGACTTACCGAATCCCCATTCGAGACTCCACCGCTCTGGCTGGAATTGTGGATGATGGCGGAATACCGGACTGGAACCAGATAAGCCACATTCGCGTCTGGTTTGAAGACGATTCTGTCGACGACGACAAGTGGGATACGGTGGAAGTCGCGGCCTGGTACTTTGTCCAGTCCACCTGGCAGGACTCGGTCGTTACACCCGAGGCTATGCCGCAAACGAGGTTTGTGGTGGCGGCGGTCAGTGAGGAGGACGGTACCTTCGACCCACCGACGGGCGTTGAAGCCTACGAGGATCGTACTACCGGGGTAACCGAGGCTCAGCGCGGTTTGTTGCTGCAGTTCGAAAGTCTGAACAATGTCGACACCTGTCTGGCCATCAAAGAACTCATTGCCGTTGACAATTACTCCGGATACCGCAATATGGAGATGTATGTCTACGGCGGTGCGGGAATCGATGAGCCGCCGGTGGGACAGGATCCGAAAATCCGGTTCTTCTTCCGTATCGGTGTTGACGGTGAGAATTTCTACGAATACCGAACTTTCCTGTACCCCGGCTGGGATAAGCGCAACTTCGTCAAGATTGATTTCAATGAGATCACCGGCTTCAAGGATTCGCTGATGCGGGCGGCGCCCAAAGGTCAGCAGAACCTGATCGATGACAGCACTTCCACCTACCGAGTAAAGGGACGACCCAACCTCAACGAAATACGCTACTTCGTAGCCGGCCTCGTTAACACCTCCACCGATTCGCTGGAACGTCTGGATGGGTACGTCTGGTTGGATGAATTGCGCGTGACCGATGTCCGAAAAGACGTCGGCACGGCCGGGCGACTGGCCATAAGTGGGTCCCTGGCTGACCTGGTCACCTACAGTTTCGGTTTAGACTCTCGCGATCCGTACTTCCGCGGGATCTCTTCGGCCACTCGTGGCGGCGGCAAGGGCAATCTTGGCAGCGGCTCGTCATCGATGTCATACCGGTACAGTTTTACGATGCAATTCCACAAGTTACTGCCGCCATCATGGGGCGCCAGAATTCCCGTCGGCTACACCTATTCCAAAAGCACCACGACGCCTCTGCTGCGCACCTCCTCGGATATCGTGCTGCCCGAGGAAGTGCGAGTACTGGAGCAGAGTGTTCGGGAAAGCCGCAGCCTGACCGTCTCCGAATCGTTCAAGTACAAGGGGAAGAACATCCTGTTCGATGTTCTGCTGAACCGGTTCAACAGCAGCCTTACATACGGTCGGACACTATCGCGTTCCGTACCGAAGCCGTACAGCCTCGGTGAAAACCTCAAGGTAACGTCCAATCTCGACTTGGCCATCAAAGGTATCCCCCGACCGCCCATACTATTCTGGACTAAACCGATTCCGATCGTCCGACGGGTTTCCGGCGCCACGCTTGGACTCTACCCGGATAGCTGGAAATTGTCCGGTAGCTTCAGTCGCAACATCAGTGTGTCGGATGACCCCAACTTCAATCGCCGCCACACTTACAAGCGTGATTTCAATGGTCGAATGGATCTTAGCTACAAACTGCTCGACAACCTGTCGACCTCATTCAAAGTATCGACCAAGCGGGATCTGTCTGATGTCGATCTTGTTAACCTGTCTTTCAGCGATTTCCGCCTCGGCCTGGAGACGAATTTCTCACAGTCTTTCACCGGCAGCTATGACCCCAAGCTGTTGAGTTTTTTCGGCACGGCGTTTTCGTACCAGTCCTCCTACAGTGATAGTTGGGACCGGTCCCATGAATGTCGGAACTCCAAGATGTCACGTTCCTGGAATGTCAAAGGCAGTTTCAATCACATGGCCTTGCTCGGCGGTAAATCGTCAGGCGGTGAACGCCGCTTCAGCGGGCGGCGCCAGAATGTACGAGCGGGCG
>JAUXBJ010000278.1 GCA_030619425.1 bacterium | reverse complement strand
TCATCCTGACCGAGAGCCGAAACGCTCAACACCAAGCAAAGCGCCAGCATCAATAGTACTGCTCGTTTCATCATCGTTTCTCCTGTGTTTGTGTGAAGGTTGTTACTGGTTTCTTCCTTAAAACTCTGTTCGTCTAACGTGATTTCCAGTTGCTACGATCTCCTTCCCTGGTTGGGCAGTCAACATCGGAGGCCAAGCTATTCTATATCAACAATGCTGTCAACAAAGAAATTGTGCAATTACCGTGCGCCGGGCACGGAATTCATTCCCCTCCTGAGAGGGGCAGGGTGTGTTTTTCCACCGCGGCAGATGTGGATATTTGCCATGCACTCAGACTTGGCGTAAGAGATTGCCGCGCTCCCTTCGACACGAGTGTCTTCGGTAGCTCGCAATGACGAGAAAGGGTGCTTTTTCAACAAGCCCTGAAGACTCAGCCACCACAAGTTACCGTGCGCGGTGGACGTTCTCGTCTACCGCGTTTGTCGATCAAGTCAGCGCACGAGGACGTACGCCGGGTACGGGTACATACATTACACTTCGTCGGCCAGTTTCACGAAGGCATTAACGTCCGCCATAGAACGGTTGACGGCATCCGCCCAAAAGCTCTCCGTCGTTAAGTCAACTCCGAGATGCTTCTGTGCGACATCCTCTGTCGTCATGCTGCCGGTGTCGGCCAACAGCGCGCTGTACTTATCGGCGAAAGAGGAACCCTCGCGTTGGGCGCGATCGTAAACGCCACCGGCAAAAAGGAAGCCAAAAGTGTACGGGAAGTTGTAGAACGGCACCTCGGTATAGTAGAAGTGCAACTTCGAGCACCAGAAGAGCGGGTGGTACCCCGACTCATCCAACAACCCGGCGAAGGCTTGTCGCTGTGCGTCGATCATCATCTCACTCAGCCGCTCGCGGGACACCATTCCACCCTTGCGCTCTTCGTAGAAGTTTTTCTCGAACAAATACCGGCTGTGCAAGTCGGTGTACATAACGTAAGCGCCCTGCAGTTTCTGCTCCAACAGCATCAGTTTCTCCTGCGGATCGTCCGCTGCCTCCAGGGCCGCATCGACCACCAACGTCTCCGTGAAGATAGACGCCGTCTCGGCCAGGTTCATCGGATAACCGGCGGCAAACGGAGGTCGGTCTTTCAGCACCCACTGATGATAGGCGTGACCCAGTTCGTGAGCCAGGGTCAGAAGGTTCTCGAAAGAGCCTGCGTAGGTCATGAAAATGCGCGACTGTTTGATCGGGCCCAGCGAGGTGCAATATCCACCGGCCCGCTTGCCCGCGCGATCCTCCGCTTCGACCCATCGCTTGTCCAGCGCCATCCGCATGAACTCAGCCATGTCGGTTGAGAATCGACCGGCCTGCTCAACGACGAACTTCCCGGCCTCCTCAAAACTGTACAGTTTGTCCACCTTACCACACGGCGCAAACTCATCGTACCAACAGAACTTGTCGATGCCGAGCAGTTTTTTCTTGGCATCAATGTATGGTTTGAGTCGCCCGGTCTCGCGACGGATCACGTCCCACATAGTATCGAGTGACTTCTGCTGCAACCGCGCCGCTACCAGCGGCTCGTAGAGCGGCGACTCCCAGTTACGATGTTGGTTCAATGAGAGCCGAAAACCGGCCAGATTGTTGAGAGCCATCGCCGTCATGTCAGCCTCCCGCTCCCAGCCCTCGACCATCCCGGCGAACGCCTGCTGCCTAATGGCACGGTCCGGATCGGACATCTTGGTTGCGATCTGGCCCATTGAGACCTTTTTGGTCTCGCCGTCCTCAGTGAAATCGACTTTGATGCCGCCGGCGATTTTAGCGTAGAGACGACTCCAGGCGTGCAGACCGTTTACGGCCAAGTCCAGCGCCAGCGTCTCCTGTTCGAGCGGCATCTTGCTCCTGGCAATGGTGCGCCGCTCGTCCAGGTAGAATCGAATGTCAGCCATCGCCGGTTGCTTAAGCAACAACCCCCACTGATCATCCGGCACTTTCATGGCGCGTGCTTCCAACCCGGTCAGCAACTTTTCCCACTGCGCCACTTGCACATCGGCTTCCGCCTCAATCGCGTGAGCCGGCGCATCATCGACGTTCTGAGAACTCAGACATCCGGCCATCGAATAAGTCAGTTCGATATCTTCCAACAACGATTGCAGTTTGCTTACAAACTCAGCCCACTGAGCTATGGTTGTGTCGGTGATCGTTTCCGGCAGCGCTTTGAGTATGGCAGCCACCTGCTCTAACTCGGCTGCACTCTTTTGACGGTGCGCTTTGAATTGTTCTGATTTGCTCCCGCCGGGCAAAATCGATTCGAGGTCCCAGGTGGGTGCGGGGGGGATAGTCGTGGTCGTCATGCTAGTATCTCCTTAAGAAGAGTTTGCTGTTTTCGCGGCTCCAATTATAGCCCAAACGATGGCGTCTGGCAAGGAATGGCTGGGGTTGTGCCCGCAGAGTCTTCAGACTCGGCGGGCCGGTGGAGAGATTCCAATCTGATAAGGATGCAGGATAGCTAAAACCGGCAGATGTAGACTTCTGTCGTCCACACCACTTATCCCACAGTCCCGCTCAGGCCGGGATGGGCCACCGGTCCAATGAACCGACCTACGGACTGGCAAGTGCGATGATTCGGTCCAGCATCTCCCACTGCTTAGATCGTCGAAGATAATTCGGATGATAGGTTCTATAACTGCGGACAGGCAGCGCCTCATGTTCAAGAACAAACAGCGCTCGCTCAATCACGGGGCTCATCTGCAGACCCGGAAATGTCATCAGTAGCCTCGGATCGTAGTCAGGTCCGGTGAAGAACACGACAACATCGGGTTTAAGTAGTTTGCACTCGGCCTGCAAAAGCTCGCATTTGCTGACTATGTTCTCGTACTCGAATTCAGGTCTAAACAGTTTTTGGTCGATTTTCACTAGGTTAGACCAAGCGAACCCTTCCGGCTCGCCCTTCGGGTTTAGAGCCTCGTAGAGTTTGTGTGACGCAACCCAGAACGGGCTTTTGGTATAGTTCCTCCCTAATGCGAACCGTTCGTATAAACACATCAAGTCAGCCGCAGGATCGTCGCCCAGGTTGGCACCGAAGCCTACATCTTTCGAGCCAACACCCCAGCCGTTTGTCTGCTGGCCGACAATAAGCAGCTTACAATCGGCCATGTCATACGCTTGTGGAATTTTTATGAACAGTGGGTTGGACAAACCTTCGCCCGTGGGGAGTTCATTCGCGAGTTTTGACCAGTGACTTTGGTAAAGGTCGTGCAGCTGTTCGTTAAGCGTATCTACTGACATTCCATCCCTCCGTTGTTATACTTGATTCACCGATTCATCTCAAATCGTCTCTTCGTTCACGATGATAGACACGTGACATGACCGAGTCACCTCCCCTCCGCCTCAATCGCCTTTCTCCCGAGACAACCCCCGCTCACGGCTGCCGGATGTTGATCAGCATCTGCCCCTTCCGGACCTCAACCACAATCTCGTCGGCGTCAACATCGTAGGTCCGCCGCTCACTGGCGTGGGTGGTTTTGAGTGAGACCGTCCGGAAGCTCAACGGACCAACAGTGTCACCTTCCAGCAGCTTAAAGTTTTTCGACATCTTCACCACGCAGACCGACTCGCCGGAGTGGGTGTTGAGCAGCCGCACGATAACCTCACGGCCCGGCTCAATCGACAGGCCGTATTGCCTTCCGGCTGCAATCGTCTTCCCGAAACCCAACTCTATCGGTTCGATCGTGAAAGCAACCGTTCCCTCACTGACGCGCACCACCACCTGATCCGCTTCCAGCGGCGTCTCCTCGAATGTCCAGCCACCACCGGTCCCCTGGTTGGGCAGATTCAGCGTGTACATGGAGACATCCTTCAGCGGCAGGCCGTTGATAAACGGCACAGCGGCATACGAGGCGTTCCCCTCGCCGACGTTCCTGCCATGCACTTTGAGGCCGTAACCCGGCTCAACCGGCACTCGAAACAACTCGCCGGTCGCAACGGTGATCTCAAAGGGAGGCGACATCGGTTCCACAGATTCGACACCAAGTATCCAGTTCGGTATTTCAACCGGACCCTGCCCGGCGGTGGACTTGGGGCTGTAACCCGACGGTATCTCGAAGAGTGAGTCCCTGACCGCCTGCCTCTTGATATCGCTCAACTCGAAAAACACTTCCTCCGAAATGTGATTG
>JAUXBJ010000119.1 GCA_030619425.1 bacterium | reverse complement strand
GCGGTTCGATGCGACCATAGTCGGCGATGCAGATCGGCCCTTTGGAAGCGTCGAGCACCGCGCCCGGGAGCACTTCTACGCCGTAACCCAGCACGATGTCGCCGCTGTTCACCATGAAGGCGCCGTCATGAACTCGAGCCTTGCTTGAATCCGGCAGTCTGTCCCGCAATAACGCAAAGTCGCTCACGATTTCTTTTTCAATGTCGGCCATAATCTGCCAGCAGTAGTCGTAGAGTGTCGCGGTCGTCTCTTGAAAACTGATTTGGGACGACTCCTCGCCGTATGTTTCCTGGTATTCGCGTTGCGTGGCGGCCGGAGGGACATGTCTAAGCAGCTTTTCCTTGAACAGCACGGCTACCGTCTCTTCACCAACCCTGAACCCGGACGATCCTTCGGCCTGCATAACCAACTCCGGCAAATCCCCGTAATCCCGGAGGCGACCGTTGAGAAACAGCAAGTCGCCCTCGGGCTTCTTGATAATGTTGACCGGGATGTCGCGATAGCTCTCCGCCAGCAGCGGAGAAACCTGCTCGCGGGCCGTGAAACAGAATTCGGCGTCGGCAAAGTACCGCCTGGCCCTCTTGTAGAGCGGCACGATCCCGGCGCGCAGCGTATAGACCGGACGCATGTAGCTCAGAGGAAAGAACCGGCGAAAGCCGTCATCTTCATAGAAACAGATTTTCAAGGGCATCCTTGTCCTCGGGGTTTCTTCTCCATTCTCCAATTATCGGCATCAAACCCGGCAACCGTAGGGCAGGTCTCTCTGAAACCTGCCAATGTAGGTCAGGACCCCTGTGGTCCTGACAGGCAGGCCTGTTTTTCGCGCTTCGCGCGCTGGCAGGAGCGCAGGGCTCCTGCCCTACGAAAATCGCCGGCATCAAACCCGGCCGACTTAGACGGACAGCAAGATGGTCATGGATGCGAAAAGAGGCAAGTAGAAAGGTAGAGGTTTGCGATACCTTTTCCCCGGTTCAAATCCGTCGAAGGCGGAGCCGGGGGAACTTCAGTTCTTCCTCGGCAGATGTGGACATCTGCCGGGCACAATTACAGGCTGTTGAAAAACGCCGCAACCGCCCGATGGCCCGCCACTTATGGTGGGATTTTCCTTTGTGACATAATGTGTCTTACAGAGCAATCCTATAACCCCATCATGAATGAAGGGCCACCCTGCCGATACTTGGCAATAGCAGTGTTTTGTCACTTTGTTATTTTTTTTGAATCATTTTGTATTATATTCGGTTCTAACGGTTTGAACGTGCAAACAAAGAAAGGTCGAGAATACATGCTCCAAGTTACCGACACCGCCTCCAGCGCATTGACCACGGTCCTCGCTGCCCCTGAACACAAAGACAAGAAACTCATCCTCTACTTCCAGGGGGTCGGCTGAAGCGGTCCGAGTATCGGAATGACTCTGGATGAGTCAACGGACAAGCTTCAGGAAATCGAATCCAATGGCATTTCCGCCTACATCGATCCCAAGGTTCTGACCCACCTTCAGCAGTACGGGGATATCAACATCGACTTTGTCACTCGCGACGGTCAGTCCGGATATATGATCTCGGTCGGCCAACCCGGCTGCTCTCCGGACCAGTGCGCAGGTTGCAGTTCCAGTCAGGATCAGTAGTCGCCTCGAAATTCCCCACGACAGTTAGTCAACGGCCGGTCCACAGACCGGTCGTTTTTCTTTTGTACCGATACTGGTCCCCACATCGACGGCTGTGGGAAAACCGGCCTGAACTGCGCCTTTTGCGATACCGACAAGAAAAACCGGGAATCTTCTGTAACAGAATCAAAACGCCTTGACTTTCCAAAAGCGGGGGGATATATATGGCAGCTATGTGAAGCGATTCACTTGTATTGAGTGAAAGAAAACACAACGAACAAGTTCAACATAACTTCTTGAGGAGAACTGTTTATGTCGAGTTTTGTTGACACCATGATGGCCGATGTCAAGGCCAAGAATCCCGCCCAGCCGGAGTTTATCCAGGCTGTAGAAGAAGTCGTTGAGTCTCTCGAACCGGTTATTGAGAAACATCCGGAGTACAAAGAGGCCAAAATCCTTGAGCGCATTATCGAACCGGAAAGAGTTATCATGTTCCGCGTGCCGTGGATCGATGACAGGGGCCAGGTTCAGGTTAACCGCGGTTTCCGGGTTGAGTACAACAGCGCTATAGGTCCGTACAAGGGCGGTCTGCGTTTCCACCCCAGCGTCAATCTTGGTATCCTGAAGTTTCTCGGCTTCGAACAGGTGTTCAAGAACGCGCTGACGACGCTGCCGATGGGCGGCGGCAAGGGCGGTTGCGATTTCGACCCCAAGGGCAAATCCGACAATGAAGTGATGCGCTTCTGCCAAAGCTTCATGAGCGAGCTGTTTCGTCACATCGGTCCCAACACTGACGTGCCGGCCGGTGACATCGGCGTTGGCGGTCGTGAGATCGGCTTCCTGTTCGGCCAGTACAAACGGCTGCGCAACGCTTTTGAAGGCGTGCTGACAGGTAAAGGTCTCAACTGGGGCGGCAGCCTGATTCGCCCCGAGGCGACCGGTTACGGCACTGTCTACTTTGCCGAAGAAATGCTGAAGACCCGGGGCAAGTCATTTGACGGTCTGACTGTGTCTGTCTCCGGTTCCGGAAACGTCGCTCAGTATGCTACCGAGAAGGTCAATGAGCTTGGCGGCAAGGTCGTCACCCTGTCCGACTCGAGTGGTTACATCGTCGACAAGGACGGTGTTAAAGGCGAAAAGTGGGACTTCGTGATGGACCTCAAGAACGTCCGTCGCGGACGCATCAAAGAGTATGCCGACAAGTTCGGTTGTGAGTACCACGATGGCATCGGCGTTTGGAACGTGAAAGTCGATGTTGCTCTGCCGTGCGCCACTCAAAACGAACTGAACGCCGACGACGCCAAGGCGTTGGTGGAGAATGGTTGCTTCTGTGTTTCCGAGGGCGCCAATATGCCGACCACCTCGAACGGCGTGAAAGTGTTCCTTGAGAACAAGGTGCTTTATGGCCTGGGCAAAGCAGCCAATGCCGGCGGCGTGGCGGTTTCCGGTCTGGAGATGTCGCAGAACAGCCTGCGCCTGAGTTGGACCCGCGAAGAGGTCGACGAGAGACTGCACAACATCATGATCAGTATCCATCAGGCCAGCATCGAGGCGGCGGAGAAGTATGGGCATCCCGGCAACTACGTGGTCGGCGCCAATATCGCCGGCTTCCTCAAAGTGGCCGACACCATGATGGACCAGGGTGTGGTCTAATACTGCCGGTCTAATGTCCAATGATTGAACAGTACGGTGGAGCCGTCGACAGCGGCTCCACCTTTTCTCTTTGACGCCTCCATCGTCACCGCTATATTTATTAGGCATGTTGGATCCATCAGCAGAGGCAGAATGATGTCCAAACCAAATCTGACTAACTTTCAGTCGAAGTTCCTCAAGTTCGATTCACTGATGCAGGCACGCGTGAAACATGTGCTGCTGGTGTCCAGTCCGTACGACTCCTTCGTGCTGGAGGAAGACGGCCAGTTGACGGAGCTTATCTACAACGAATACCTCGAACTCAATCTGTCCGCCACACCCAACGTGAAAAGGGCATCCAACTCTGAGGAAGCGTTGGATATACTGACGAAACAGGACATTGACCTGGTCATCATATTCAAGCGTGTCGGTGACCTCGACGTTGTAGGCTTTGGGCATGATGTCAAGAGTATCAAGCCGGATATGCCGGTGGTTTTCCTCGCCTACCATAGGCGCGAGTTGGCGATCATGGAAACAACCGAATCCAGGAGTGCTATCGACTGGGTGTTTATCTGGACCGGTGACGTCAAGATCCTGCTGTCCATCATCAAGCTGGTTGAAGATCGAATGAATGTCGACTTCGATACCAGGCTGGTCGGTGTAAGAGTCATCATCATGGTCGAAGACAATGTCAAGTTCTATTCTTCCTTCCTTCCACTATTCTACACCGAGATCATGCAGCAGACGCGGGCACTAATGTCGGAGGGGTTGAATGTTTCCGACAAAGTGTTGCGCATGAGGGCTCGTCCAAAAGTGTTGCTGGCCGACAACTACGAAGACGCCGTCAGTCTGTTCGAGAAATATCGCAAGTATGCCCTGGCCGCCATCTCCGATGTTCGTTTTCGCGTAGGTGGAGAGAAGGATGACGAGGCGGGTGTGAAGTTGGTCAAACTAATTCGCGAGCGTGCTCCCGACCTGCCGGTGTTGATGCAATCATTCGACATAGAAAACGCTGCTGTCGCCTCTGCTCAAAACGCCGGGTTTATCCATAAGAGCTCACCCACTCTGCACATGGATATCAGACGATTTATCAAAGCGCACTTCGGCTTTGGGGACTTCGTGTTCACCCTGCCCGACGGCACTGAAGTGGCGAGGGCCGGCGACTTTCGCAGTATGGAAAAAGCGCTGGCCACGGTCGATGAACAATCGATTCATTACCACGCTATCCACAACCATTTCTCCAACTGGTTGATGGCGCGCACTGAATTCGACCTGGCCGACCGGTTGCGCCCGCGCAAGGTGTCTGAGTTCAAGGATGTCGAAGAATTGCGCAAATACCTGATCGACACCTTCAAGGGTTTCCGACACGAGCGACAACTCGGTGTGGTCAGTGATTTTTCGCGCCGGCACTTCGATCTGCAATCGGACTTCGTGCGGATCGGCGGTGGTTCGCTGGGCGGCAAGGGGCGCGGCCTGGCCTTTGTCAACGCACTGTTGAGCCAGCATGACGTCAGTGAGAATTTCGAGAGAGTTAAGGTCTCGGTGCCTCATTCGGTGATCATCGGCACCGATGTCTTCGACGCCTTCGTGAACAGCAACAACCTGTTGCAACCGGCTTTGAAGGCGCATTCCGATGAGGATATCGCCAGGATATTCCTTAAGGCCAAATTCCCCAAGCGGACGCAGGTGGATCTGCGCACGATCTTGAAAGTCGTCAAGTATCCGCTGGCTGTACGGTCATCGTCGATCCTCGAAGATTCACACCTGGAGCCGGCGGCCGGCGTCTACGACACCCACATGCTGGCCAACAGCCACCCCCGCCTCGAAGTGCGCTTGCATCAGTTGCTCACCGCTATCAAGCTGATCTATGCCTCGACCTACTTCAAGAACGCTCGCATGTATCACGAGTACGTCGGCAATCGGGTGGAAGAGGAGAAAATGGCGGTGATTATTCAACAAGCGGTCGGGCAGCGTCATGATGACCATTTCTACCCCGGGTTTTCCGGTGTGGCGTTGTCGTACAATTACTACTCCATGGACGGCGTGCAACCCGAGGATGGAGTGGTGTATGTTGCGCTGGGACTGGGCAAAACAATCGTCGACGGGCATAACTGTTTGCGCTTCTCCCCCGGCTACCCGGAGAAACTGCCGCAGTTTTCCACCACCAAAGACATGTTGAACAACTCGCAGCACGATTTCTTCGCCATCGACATGAGGGATCCCTCGATCCTGCCGGAAGCGGGTGGCGAGACGGGACTAAGCCGACTCGATTTGCAGCAGGCAGAAAGGGACGGCACCCTCCATCCCATTTGCTCCACATATTCGGCGGAAAATGACCGCGTGTATGACGGCGCCGGTCGCGAGGGCACACGCATCGTCAGCTTTGCGCCGATACTTAAACTTGGCCGCTTCCCTTTGTGCGATATCACACGGTATCTGTTGCAACTCGGCTCGCAGGGTCTGAATTGCCCGGTGGAAATCGAGTTCGCGGTTGACCTTCAGACTGACCGCGAGCAACCGGAACAGTTTTACTTCCTGCAGATTCGACCCATGATAAAGGACACCACTTTTGAGACAATATCGCTGGATGACGTCGATGCTTCGCAGGTGATTGCCAAGAGTGAAAATTCTCTGGGCAACCTCTGCAACCAGACCATACGGGATATCGTCTTCGTGTCACCGGACAGTTTTGATCGTGGCCGCACGCTTGAGATAGCCGAACAGGTCGGTCAGTTCAATGCCCGGTTGAAAAAGGCCGACCGGAAGTATCTGCTGATCGGGCCGGGCCGCTGGGGTTCTTCGGAGCGCTGGCTCGGGGTACCGGTGGTGTGGAATCAGATTTCACAGGCAGGGGTGATTGTCGAGGCGGCCTATGGTGATTTCGCACCGGACCCGTCGTTCGGTACGCATTTCTTTCACAACCTGACCTCGTTTCGGATCGGCTACATGACCATCAATGCCGCCAGCGGTAACGGCTTTATCGAGTGGGACTGGTTCTCATCGCAACCGATTTCCGATGAAACGGAGTTCGTGCGACACGTTGCGCTGCCGGATCCTCTGGAGGTTCGCATCGACGGCCACTCCGGCGCGGGGTTGATTTTGAAACCGTAGGGGGGAGTTCACATCCTCTTAGTAGGGCGGGTCCGTCTTCGAACCCGCCACCGACGGCAGGTCTG
>JAUXBJ010000313.1 GCA_030619425.1 bacterium | reverse complement strand
CGGTTCCTCCAGACCGGCATAGCAATAGCCGGAGTGCTCATCCTTGCGGGGGTCACCTTTGCGGCAGACGGACCAACCGGGTCTGATCCTCGCCCGGAAGGCTTCAGTAATGACCCGACTCTATCCGAAGCACCAGTGGTTCCGGGTACGCCGGACACGTCTCTGCTGACAGTCGAATCCAAGGGAGACCAGACCAATGTGAGCGTTGGGACCCACACGTCGATCACACCCTATCTTGGTGCCGTGAAAAAACCGGCCGACGCTCCAGAAGACATGCTCTACAGCCGCGATAATCGCAGTGACAATCTCCTCGACAACTATCATCTGGAAACCGGTGTGGGGCTCAGAGTCAACCAGCGAACCAGCATAAACCTTGGCTACCGGTTCAACAACCCGCCAGCACTACTGGACAATCAGAGTAATGAGGCCACTCGCCAGGACGACGGCGACTTGCGCTTTTCCCTCGAGATCAAACTCCCCTTCTGAGGTTATAGCAATCAAAATGTGGTGGTAGTATTTAACGCGAAGGCGGCGACACGTTATTATTCGACGGACTTTGAAAATCCGGGGGGGTCCCCGAGAGGTCGGGCCAGAATCATCAGCCCGGCTTCGCGGGCTGCAACATAGACTGTTGAGTCTGAGATCCAGATCCTGTCGGCTGTTGCAGGTGTTTCTTGGTAATCAATTTTGCGGGGCGTTGTGGGATCGGAAATATCCACGACAGTGACACCCCTTCTGCTACCGACATACGCCCGCGAACCGGAGACCTTGATACTTCGAGCACCGTGAGGAATGTCCAGTTGCGCCACCTCGACTGGATGTCTGGGATCGGAGATATTGACGACACTGATGCCCGAATACCCTGCCGCGAGATACGCGTAACTACCGGAAACATCAATAGCGCGGACTTGGAAGTTCTTCCTTTCCGGAAGGAAATGACCAACTTCAGCAGCCCCCGACTCGGACACGACAAAGACTCTCAAACCATTGTCACCGTCAGCGAGATAGACGACACCGTCTGAAACATCGACCTCATAGCTATAGCCATCGGTGTCATTCTCAGCAACTTCAACAGGCTTTCGAGGATCGGAGACATCGATCACCCTGAGACCGCCGGAACCATCAGCAATAAAAACCAAATCACCGCTTACGGCAAGGCCTTCAGCGTATCCGGGTGATTTCCACTTTCCTACTACACGAGGCTCGGAGGCCTTCGACACGTCAATGATCTTCAACCCGGCCCAGTCGTCCGACACGTAGGCGTAGGTGCCTTGTATGCGAACATCGGTCGCGCGATAGGTCTTGAGATGCGCCATCTCCTTGACGTTGACAGGATCGCTTACATCGAGAATCCTGAACCCGGTATATCCATTTGCAACGTAGGCGATCGGCCCAACGACCTCAACCCCCCGGACATGACCCGCGGCATCGACGTGCCGGGTCACCGTTGGAATCAAGGACTGCGACACGTCAATGATTTCGAGGCCACGGTCCCCATGGGACAGGTAGGCATACGAACCGGCTACCGTTACGGATTCAGAACATGTCTCACTCGTATAGCTTCCCTGCAGGACAGGTTCTGAGGGTTTTGAAATATCAACGATGATCAGCCCGGCATCGTTGGCAACAGCAGCCAGATAGGCGTAGGCGCCCTCAACCCGCACACCCTCTGCACCATAGATCAACGGTTGAAACGAGAGACGTTCCGGGGCTGAAGGATCAGAAATATCGAAGATCGTCAGACCTCCCACATTGTCTCCTGCCGCGGTATCCAGGCCGACGACGTAGGCGTATTGACCTGATGCATAGACGCCATGAGGCTGGCCCGGGATTTCATGGTGACCGATCTCCTTCGGCTTCAGGGGCTCGGACACGTCAACCAGTTTGAGACCCGTTTTATGGCCCACAACCAGCGCGAGTGAACCCATCACATGAACGTCAGTGATATAGCCGACGGATTTCAGGGATTGCACAAGGCGCGGCGTGTCGGCTTTCGAGATGTCGATGATGGTCAGCCCTGCCCATCCGGTTGCAAGGTAGGCGTAGTGTCCTTCGACCGACACGGCCCGGACGAAGTTCGGCAGGTCGACGTGGCCTCTCTCCCGGGGCTTTGTCGGTTTCGAGATGTCGATGATTCTCAGCGCGCCGCTGTCGTCTGCAACATAGAGGAACTTGCCCGATACATCGAGACCATGCACGACACCAGGCGTTTTGAGCGTGGCCACTTCGGTCCATTGAGGGGCGGTTTCCCGGCTGGCAGCCTGTATTTTCATCACCCGAATATTTCCACCGGACCCGAAAAACACGTGGTCATCTGCCGTTACGCTGGCGTACACCGGCCCCCCGAACCACCGTCCGGACAGCTCGAGATTCTCCGCCACGGCTTGGGAAACCGCCGGGCCGGATGATTCGCTGATTTCCTGTGAATTTTCCGAAGCGGCAACCTGTATCGGTGACGCAATGATCGACAGTGCCACCAGCAGCACTTTGAATAGATCTGCCGAAATCCTTGTGTGCATCGTGCATCTCCCTCATGTGAGCTCGAAATAAAACGGCTTACAGGCATCGAGTTCTCGAACACCAACATCGTTATGTGACCAGAATACAGTAGCAGTCCAGCAAAGGCCGGGTGGTCAGATGACACCGGTTGCAGGCGGAAGAAAAAGCCCGGCGAAACGCCGGGCTTTGTTCGATCAGTTGGTTGTGTGACGCGCCATCGGTTGTATTTCCGACAGCGCGCCACCGGTTTATGAACCCATGACCTCTGCTTATGGAGTATCAGTCAGCTCCATCCGGATCGATCAGAACGCACGCAGAGGCACCTTCGAAGTTCCCGGAATCCGTCACCACGAAGACACTCAGACTATCGTGAAGAGTAAGGATACCATCAGCGATAGGTACTTCGCAAACTGACACATTGTCCGCTGCATGCAGCTCGCAAACAGGTCCGATTGGAAATCCTTCGTCGTAATCCGGATCACTTAGTGGTCTATCATGGTACAACTGGGCCCAACCATCTACGCCCTTGCCCTGCGAGACCTTGACAACCAGCTTCATCACCTGTGCGCCACCGGGGAATGGGCTGATGACGCCTACAAGAGAGTGAGCGCCTGCCTGCTGGCCAAGACCCATTTGTTTACCCTGGGACCCGATCGTCTGGTCGGTAGAGAAACACATCAGGTTGGTGGTAATGCCGTCTGGGTATGCCGGTCCTTGCGGTCCAATCTTACCCTGGATTCCCTGGGCACCGTCAGCACCGTCGTCACCGTCAGTGCCATCAATACCGTTAGTACCGTTAGCACCGGCAACACCGTCAGTGCCGTTAGTACCGTCAATACCTCCGTATGCCCAATAGATTGTCAGGTCGCCGCCGCTCACAACAATATCATTATCTGTTCCCTCGAATTTGGCGATACCAGTGATCTCCAGGCTGCCGCCGGATATTTCGAGATTGGCACCCGATTCGTCGGCGCGCATCTCCAGTTTGGAGAGTGTATGCAAACCGTCAAATATCCGCACATAACACCCACCGTCAATCCAGACCTCGTCGGAAGAGTCCGGTATCTCTCCGGCCTGATTCCATGTCTCGGTGTTGGCGTTGTAATCCCAGTCGCCAGCCTCTCCTGCACCCGTTGGATAATCGGTGCACAGCGCGGAAAAAATCACGGCGTGTGTGCCGGCAAGCGAGCTAAACAGGAACACTGCTGCTAAAATGTATTTCAAATTCTTCATGATCACTGCTCATAGGGGTCAAGCTATGCTTTT
>JAUXBJ010000309.1 GCA_030619425.1 bacterium | reverse complement strand
GTCTTCCGGCGAGGTGCGGTCGATCGGAAACTTGGCCGGACGGTTGAGGCTCTCGATGACGTTGCGAGCCAGTTGCAGGGCGTGTTCGTCGTTCTGGGCATAGTGGTCGGTGACACCCGAGGTGCGACAGTGAACATCGGCGCCGCCCAACTCTTCCGCTGTCACCACTTCACCGGTAGCCGCCTTCACCAGCGGCGGTCCACCAATGAAAATCGTGCCTTGCTTGCGGACGATTATCGATTCATCCGACATGGCCGGAACGTACGCCCCGCCCGCCGTGCAGGAACCCATCACAACAGCAATCTGTGGCAGACCCAGCGCCGACATCCGGGCCTGGTTGTAAAAGATCCGTCCGAAGTGATCTTTGTCAGGAAAGACGCCCGACTGCTTCGGCAGAAAGATGCCACCCGAGTCTACCAGGTAGATCGACGGCAGGCAGTTCGTCTGCGCAATCTCCTGAGCGCGGGCATGTTTGAGCACCGTCATCGGGTAGTAAGTGCCGCCCTTGACGGTGGCGTCGTTGACCACGACCATCACTTCCTTGCCATGGACGGTGCCGATCCCGGTGATGATTCCGGCGCACGGCGCATCGTTGTCATACATGTCGTACGCCGCCAGCGAACTCAGTTCAAGGAACGGCGTGTTACGATCGAGAAGTTTAGCCAGTCGATCCCGCGGCAGGAGCTTCTTGCGGTCGGTGTGACGTTTGCGCGCTTTCTCCGAGCCGCCTAACTTGACCTGCTCCAGCCGTTCTTTGAACTGGCGGTGCTGAGCTTTGTTGAGTTTCTGGTTCTGTTTGAAAGTCTCTGAAGAGGTATCGACTTTGGTTTCGATTCGGTACATTCTCTGTGTCTTTCGTGCCCGCGACTCCGACTTCGAAGTCACTAATTAAACCGTTGTCGGTCAATACAATATCATGGCCTGACGGCAGTGTCAGGTCGCGGAATATAAACCAAACCGGACCGCTTGTAAAGAGCTAAGCGACGGTTGCATCCCGATATATAGCTTGCAGCCAATCCGGGTGTCGCCTATGTTGGAATAACCCAGCAGGAGGAGGAATTCGCCTGCCGGGACGTAGCCCTGCTTCAAGACCCCTCACGACACTCTGACCCGGAGGAGTTCTGATGGTGTGTGTACGATCCACGATAGTGATCATCGCGGTTTGCATGGTGGTAGCCATTCTGGTCGGCAATCTCACGGCACGGACCGTCCCCAGGGACACGAGGTCAGTTCGGTCGAAGGCGCTGTTGAACGACGATGACGGCCCCGCATACTGCATCGCTTTCCACGATGTTGGCAGTATGCGGCTGGCGGTTTCAAACAGTGGCGTTCAAGGTTGGGGTAGGGGGGACGGGTGCTTTGAGACCATAAATCCGGATGATTTTATCGGTTGTGAATGTCCAAGAAACAGCAGGCTGGAACACCTCTATAGTCTCACCCCCTGGATAGGCGCGGTAGTTGGCCAGGACACTCTGGTATCAACCGGCCACGACGCCGTGAATTGGTTTAGCTATGAGTTTGCGCCGGACATTGCTCCCTATGGTAGCATAGTGCATCGTTCCATCATCGACCCCGATGCGCCCGAGTATGAGGGGGCGCTCTCCGAACAGGATTTTATTGCAGTTTACTACGACACTCTGGACTCGCTGCATAACACATATGTAACTGGTGGTGAACTCTCGAAACCGATAGGCCTTGAAATCACTCAGTCATCCTACGCCTGGTCTTATGGATATGCTGAGGACTTCGTACTCTTCGATCTTAAGATTAGAAACATGGACTGGAAGCCGTTAAAGGATGTGTACATCGGACTTTATGTCGACAGCGACGTCGGTCTCGGCGGTATTGACGGCTATCCCGGCGTAGGCGATGTTTCTGGTTTCTTGCATACTTACCCCTCCCATCAGGGCTGCGGCTTTGTGGATATACTGAATCTGGCCTGGACGGCCGATGCGGATGGTGATCCCTGCAACGGGGAATGGTATTACAGGCCGACGATGGTGTTTGACACCGCCCTCAATCCACCCGGAATCCGCATAGTAAAGTCAGTGTTCAGTGCTGCGGGGACCGTGATTCTGAACCCGCCGGGCGCGGCCTGGGATTTATCATTCAACTGGTGGGTTCCGGTCTCCT
Source organism: bacterium (assembly GCA_030619425.1). Lineage (GTDB taxonomy): Bacteria > Zixibacteria > MSB-5A5 > GN15 > FEB-12 > JAJRTA01. Next base: position 1,683 of record JAUXBJ010000309.1, on the reverse strand, counting down.
TGAACGGCCAGCCCTATGGATTCGGACCTCAGCGACGCGATAATTGCAGGGTCTTTCAAGACGGCAACATAGGAGCGCCGAGGACCGATCGAGAACGATACTACCTCCTGTCGAACGAAGATTTTGACTATGACCAGGTGTTCACCGGTCGCATCTCGCAGGAAAACCAAACGTGGCTGTATCCCGACCGGGAGATTGCCGGCACGGTGGTGCGAGGTCTTGACACCAGGCACTTATTGTCCTACGGACCGTTCCAGGTGGGAGATTATCAATCCCTACCGATAGCTTTCGCCTATGTGATAGGTGATAACTTCCACTCCGATCCGCTCAATATCGACCACCTGCCTGATCGTCCCTACGTCTACTACGCCGGATTGGACTTTTCTGATTTAGCCCTCAATGCCGTGTGGGCGCGATGGATCTATGACAATCCCGGTTTCGATACTGACGGCGACGGCTACCTGGGAGAGTTTAGAGTCTGCGTGCACGAATCCACAGAGACCGAGGGCGGCTGGGTGGTCACCGAGGCCGATACGCACTGGTACCGCGGTGATGGCATCCCGGACTTTCGTGGCGCAGGGCCGCCACCGGCACCGGAGTTCTGGGTGACATCCCTGGTGGATGGCCTGCTTGTTCGATTCAACGGCCAGCGCTCCGAGACCGAGCGAGATATCTTCCTAGGGATTTCCGACTTCGAGGGGTATCGCGTGTACCTCGGCCGCGATGATCGCAGAGCAAGCTTCTCCCTGGTGGCCTCATACGACCGCGAGGACTACGATAGGTATGTTTGGAACAACAGCCGCCTGAACGAATTCTCCCGGCCGGATCCCGGTTTTGAGCTGCGGGACATCCCGTTTACTTTGCTGGAGCTGCGCTGTCTGTACGGGCGAGGTGGAGATCCCTGTAATGATACCTGCTTCCATCCGCTTCACTACCCGTTCGACCGTCCGTTCTTTCACCCGGACTTCGAGGATTCCGTGTTCTACTTCGTCCCGCATGACTTCAACACATACCAGGGTGGTGTGACTACGTCGATTGAGAAGCGCTTCCCCGAAGCCCCCGATCCCAGGGGGATTCCGGTGGAGGAGTTGACCGACGACTATTACACCGAAGACGGCTACCTGAAGTTCTTTGAGTATGAGTTCACTATCGAGAATCTCCTGCCGACCGTGGCCTACTGGGTGAATGTGACCGCTTTCGATTTCGGTTCTCCCATGAGTGGTGTTGACGCCCTGGAGACACCGGTTACGCAAAGACCTATTGAGGCCTACGCTTTCAACTCTGAGGCAGAGGCGAGCGGGGCATCCGACGAGGTGTACGTATATCCCAACCCGTACATTGTCGAAGATGACTACCGTGCCCGCGGTTTTGAACTGCGAACGCGTACGGACCTGCCGGACTATCGCGTGCACACAATTCACTTTACCAACCTGCCGCCGAGATGCACCATCAGAATCCACTCCCCCGACGGCGACCTGGTGCGCGAGATACGTCACGATTTTGACCCCTCCGACCCGGCCGGGCGCGATCATGATTGGCACCTGGTATCTCAGAACCGACAGTTGGTAGTGACCGGCTGGTACTACTGGACGGTGGAAGCGCCGGGCGGCCGGGTCCAGATGGGCAAGCTGGCGATTATCATGTAGCGAGCCGTGACCCCCAAAGAGAATGGCGAAAAGGGAT
>JAUXBJ010000401.1 GCA_030619425.1 bacterium | reverse complement strand
TCATCAAATTGGAGGAAAACTGACTTGACTCGCCATATGGCTATAACGATGGCGGACTCCTCGCAATGACGTGTTCCGGGGTTTATCAACAACCTGTTAAAGATCGAAGATCTTGCCCGGATTCAAAATGTTGTCCGGGTCGAATTGTCGTTTGATCTTGCGCATTAGTTCCACCGCCGGGCCGTGCTCAAGCTCGAACAGGTTTTTGTGACCGAGGCCGATGCCGTGTTCGCCGGAAATCGTGCCGCCCAGTTCGATGGTCTTGCGAATAATCCGGTCGCTCAGTTCGAGTCCCGCCTGCCATTCCTCGGTGTTCTCACGTCGGGCCAGGATCAGGGCGTGCAACAAGCCCAGTCCGACGTGGCCGAAGGTGTGAATGGTCAAGCCGACCTCACCAGCCGCCTCGTGACAGAACTTAACCATCTCCGGCAGCTTTGAGATAGGGAAGGCGACATCGTTTCGTATGATCCCGTGACCCGGCTTGAGATGCTTGACAGCGTCGGTGGCGTAGTGACGAATCTCCCACGGTCGCTGACCATCGGCTAACACCAGCGGAGCGCCGCCCAATTCCTCGCAGATCGACGCGGCCAGTTCGGCGTTGCTTTCAAGCACAGCCTCCGGGCCGTGGAATTCCAAAAACAGACAGGGGACTTCCTCAAGGTCGTAATCTTTCAAGCGATTCAGGGCGTGGATCAGGGCCTGGTCAAGAAACACCACCGCCGCCAAATCCAATCCATAACGGCACATCTCCGACACAGCTTTGGCTGCCGATATGTCGTCGGCGAACTTGAATGCTGTCTGTCGCCGCGCCTCCGGCAAACCGGCCAGCTTGAGCGTGATGGCCGTGATGATGGCCAGCGTTCCCTCCGAGCCGGCTACCAAGTCCACGAGATTGTAGCCGCTGGACCGTTTAGCCGCACGGGACCCGACCGTCATCCTCTCGCCCGTGCCGGTCACGATCTCCAATTGCAGAATGTACTCGCGGGTGCCGCCGTACTTGACCGAATAGATGCCGCTGGCGTTGGTGGAGACCATGCCTCCGATAGTCGCAACATCGCCGGACCCACCCGGCGAAGGGGGGAAGAAGAGCCCCTTGTCCTTCAACTTATTGTTGAGGTTATCGTAGATAATACCCGGCTGTACCGTTACTTGTAGGTCGTCAGGATATAGGGCAATTATGTCGGTGAGGCGGCTGACGTCGAGGACAATACCCGTGACATCAGGGATGGTCGAACCTTCCAGGGCACTACCGGCGCCTCGGGTGGTGATCGGCGTCTGAGTTTCGCGGCACTCCACCACAATACGACTGATCTCATCAGCATCAGCCGGCCAAACGACAGCCTGAGGCAAAACCGGTTCGAGCGTCGACTCATCCTTCGACACCACCGCCAACTGATCCGGATGGATCGACATCCGGTCGGGCGGTATGAACTGACTTAAGCGTTCGATTATATTCACGGTCCTAATGTCGCTCCGACGTAATAGTGTCCGCCAAACAACTTTTCGGCCTCGTCATTGCGAGCGACCGAAGGCACTTGTGCCGTAGGGAGCGCGGCAATCTTATGCGGCAGACATCTCCACGGAATGAGATTGCCACAGCCACGCGAAACCCGTGGCTTCGCAATGACGTAACTTGTATATCCAGCGACTCCTCTCCGCTACTGCAACCGCCGCAGTGCCAGGAAGAACGGGTCCCACGGTTCTACGGGGAGCGGTTTCTTCTCGAGCATTTCCAACTCCGCGTCTTCCATTTGACGCTTGTCAATGATCGTTACCAGCACGTACTCACTGAACCAGTCATCGTACAAGTACCAGTTACCCTCGTCGCCTTTCTTGGAACCCCAACTGTTCTCGACCAGCCACTTGACCGGCGTGCCGTCGGATGCTGTGTCGACACCCATCAGCACCATCGCATGGTTGGGGGAGATGTCCTTGAAAGCTATCCGATCCCTCTTGCTCAGTTTGAAATCCATCCCAAAGGTGCGGTTGTAGTCGTAGATGCCCTCCATGAAGATGCCGGAGTCGCCGTAGTTCTGCTTGCCGACATCGCAAGCGAACCAGACCACCTGCGAGTCCAGGAGCGATTTGGCCGAGTAGTGCTTAAGTCGCTCAATGGGTAGGTTAAGGATAGTGAAATCCTCCATCTCGTACATGTTGCGACTGGTCTCTATTTGATAGAGCGTACCGTACTCGCGGGTGGGGTTGTTGCACAGCGCCACGTACTCCGGCAGTTCACCGTCGAAGAACTCCTCGTAGAACGAGGTGGGAGTGTATTTGGCTTCGATAATCTCCGGTTTGTCGTCCTTGTCCTCATCCTCATCGTCGACATCATCCCCTACGTCCAGGTCGGTGCTGTCAGCCTCGTCCTTCTTCTCGTCTTTCTCAGTCGGCTCATAGCGGATAGTGAACTCGGTCGGCGGCTGGCCGTAGGTGTAAACAAGGATCGTGTAGATATCGGCCAGCATGGCCTCTTTGCGCTTACGCAGGTCCTTCTCTTTTTTGCCGTCGACATGCATCAGCCG
>JAUXBJ010000007.1 GCA_030619425.1 bacterium | reverse complement strand
GCGCCACGAAGCCCTGGGGGTCGAGAACGGAACACTCGTCCCTGGAACAGAGGAGCTGCTCCGCTGGCCGCGGTGGCGCCGGTGACAGTGCGCAATGCCATCGTGACCGGTGACTTTATGCTGATCTCCTCACAGGGTGGGATCAATCTCCACCTCGGCAACAATGCGTACGCCAGCGGGCTCACTATGATTATGCCGGAGGTGGAACTGGACGAGTCGGTGAGTTGGCGCCAGTTCGGTGTTGTGACCAGGGTGGCGGCCGAGCGTGAAGCCGGGCGGGAGATGTCGGAAGCAGAGTTGTCGGCATTTTGGACTAAGAAAGCGGTCAGCTTCATTGTCTCGAATCCGGGCAAGTTTGCAAGCCTGATCTGGAAGAAATCGGTTTATCTCGTGTGTGGCTTTGAGAACTCCGACAACACCGATATTTACTACCAGCGGACGAAATCGAGGCTGTTCTCGTTACTTCTTTGGAATCTGGACGATTGGCTCTATTTCCCGTTCGGGCTGCTGTTGCCTTTGGCGATATTGGGTGTTTATGTCCATCGTGATCGCCGGCGCGACCTGGCCCCGCTGTACTTCTTCGTGCTTGCATATATCCCCACAATCGTACTCTTCCTGGTGACGGCGCGGCATCGTCTGCCACTGGTTCCGTTCCTTATCATCATGGCAGCGGCCGGGCTGGTGAAGCTGGTCCATGCGCGGCGCGGTCGTTCGGGTCGCGAGTGGATAGCCATAGGGTTGATTTTCCTGGTCTCAGTATTCATCATCAATCGCACATATTATGACCTTGGCTCCGACAACATGTTTCAGATTCACTTCAACAACGGCCTTCGGTATGAGAGCACCGGGGACTATGTCAGCGCTGAGAAGGAGTATCTCCTTGCCGATCAAGAGTACCCATTTTCGGCGACCTTGATCAACAATCTGGCCTACACACAGTTCAGGCAGGGTAAGCATTCTGAAGCGGATCGGAACTATCGGAGAGGGTTGCAGATCGATCCGGAATATGCGCCGCTCTACAATAATTTGGGTCTGTTGGTGGCGGACAAGGGGGAGCCTGATTCGGCGTTGTATCTGCTCCAGACTGCGCTGAACAAATACGATACTGCTGTCACGACACCAAATGATTTGTGCCAGGTATGGCTGAACATCGCTGATGTCCAGGAGGATTTGGGCGAGCTTGATTCCGCTGCCGCCGCTTATCACAAAGCCTTAACGATAACGCCTGAGTATGCGAAACCATACAAGCAGGGAGCGGCGTTCTTCGCGCGTTACGGTGGGCATCACATTATGGACAGTCTATTCAAAGTGGGGCGGCATTTCGAGGACCTCAACGCGACCGACTACTTCAACTGGGGACTGTCGTACATTCAGCGGAAGCGGTACACCGACGGTGTCTCCAAAATGCTGATGGCGCTGAAGGAAAACCAGAGGATGCATCAGGCTTGGTACTGTATCGGGCTGGCCTACTATGAAGGAGGGGAACCCAGGGACAGCGTGTACCAGTTCCTTGATCGCTGTTTGGAGATCGATTCTTCCTTTCAGCAGGCACTTGATTTGAGAGAGTTGCTGGAAAAACGGGGCTACTAACTGCGCTTGATGGCATTCCGTGGATTTGTGGCAGACGAATCTTCAGGTTCGGCTGCGCTTCCCGCTGAGTCTGAAGACTCAGCGGCCACAACAAACAGGGTATCTTCCGCCAAGAACAAAACGGTACCCCACCCAGAGCCTCAGCGTCGGGTGGGTTCTTCATTCGTGAAGCCCACCTGTCGCTTCGCTTTAGGTGGGGTACCAAGTATCTTCCGCCAAGAACAAAACGGTACCCCACCCAGAGCTTCAGCGTCGGGTGGGTTTTTCATTATATCTGCCGCTCGTAGACAAAACGCATACGAAAAGGCCTCGACGAAACCGTCGAGACCTTTCTCTCCTCACCATCCGGGGCTATGTTCAAGCAGTTCGACCGCCATCACCACTGCTTGAAAGTCTCATAAATTGGCAGGTTGCGGGCTTGCCGTTTTACGTGTTCAGCGTGCCCCGGCACATTGATGTAGTAACAAACTGCGTGCCCGACAAAGCATTCCAATGCTAACAGGTTAAGAGATGGTTACTTAGTATGAGCCACATCGTATCCAGCTAATGCCGACATCGACGAAATCGCAGAACCTGCTGATTATTGCGCGCAGGAATTGAAATCAGCGCAGAAACGGCGGTGCCGACATCCGAGATGTGATTGGACTGGACAATTCCTGAATCGCCTACCAAACGAGGTTGAACAGGTAAGTCGATGCCGACTGAAACACCTCAACTGTGTCACCCGCAGTGTACAGTTGTGGCACAAACAAATTGAGCAGGATCAGCCAGAAGGCGTACTTCCTAAAGTGCGTAGAAGCCGTAGTCAGTAGTTTGTGGAGAGCTACAATCATGATCATGAAACCAAGCGTAAACAGGCGGGACGTATCGTCTGCAATGAACAGTTGCATATAGGGGCAGAAAACAAGAAGGATCAGGCCGAGCAGTTCGTAGTGGGCACGTTCTTTCCACCAGGCGATGGCGGCCATCACCGGGAAGACCCAGAGCAATGTGAAAACGGAAAAGAGCCCCAGTCCGTGATACGGCGCGGTATGGCGTATCCGACCAATAGGGTCCTCCAGAAATGGTCGGATGTAGTAATCCAAAGAGTAGATCACATCCTGCTGAGAGCTAACCCACAAACGGAAGAGATAGTAGAGACTTAGCGTCGCAATGAAACCAAGAGCCAGTTCCAGTATGCGAAGGCTCTTTTTCCGGGCATCCTGCAAGCTTATGAGTATGAACCAGGGGATCAGAAATGCTATCGACTCCCGGTTGAAGAGCCCCAACAAAAACAGGACGTGGAACAGAATCCTGCGATCACGGTATCGCCACATTAGAAAAATCACCAAATAGGTCGATACATCGGTATAGCCGCCACAGTAGATCGAGGTGAGAACGGCCAGCGAGCAGGTAATGGTTACGGCTGCCAGGAAGGCGTCGCCGGGACGCGCCGCAACCTTGCGGAAAGTCGCATACACCCATCCGATCAACAGCCCGGCCATAATCAGGTTGGTGAGGTTGATCATGCAACCTTGCCTCAGCCCGAGGAGGTAACTAATCAAAGGAGTGAGAATACGATATGAAACCGGGTTGTCGGCATCGAAGGCGAAGGGATCAGCCGCCAGCCGCGCGTAGTGTCCGCCCAGATAAGCGCATCCAACGTCCACGCGGGTGTACAAGCATGCAGCTACGACCAGTAGTGCAGAAATCTGGATCGTCCACACCAACCGCCCACGTCGTTGTTCGTGGTTAAGTAGAGCATTGTCCAGCCTTGTGTAAGACAAACCGGAAAGAGCAGGACCAAACTTGTACATCAGAACGGCGGTCAGTATGATTACTTCTATCACTGTTCAGCCCTGTCTGGCGCCATATTATGGTTCATCGAGTTCGGGTCATACCTGAATGATTGGGTTCTGTAGCTCTGATCAAACAGATTGTCATGCTTGACAAGCTATTGTTCAAGGCTTTGGAGGTCAAAGAAAAAGTGGCGATTGAATCACCAATCTCGCGGGTTGCGCGTTGCCCCCTTTTTTCCTTGACTTGATTTAAGGGCTGCCATAGATTGCCCACTGTTGTTTTGCACAATGATGAGGTTTGCCGCGTCTCTAAACCGGCGTGGGGTGATCTGGATGAGTTTTCCCGGAGAGCCCACTTGCAAACTTCAAATGCAATCAGCGATGGCCGATAGCCGGTTATCGATTGGACTGCAACAACCTGGAAAGAAGCATTTTGATCCCTCGCCGGTACAAAGCTGATCGTATGTTAAGTCCGATATCTCTGTTAATCCTTTCACTTATTTGTCTGATACCTATTACCGTCTGTTCCCAGACGGAACCTGATACGCTTGAGAGCGTTCTGTCAGACTCAATCGCAAGCAGCATGGAACTGGACCTGACTCCAGCCCCGGTCACTAATGTGACGGTGGCCGACACCGACAACGATGCCGGTGGATCGATCACGGTGTCGTGGATGCCATCGGCTGACGACTACTCGGGTGGTAAGGTCAGGCTGTATCGGGTTATGCGTGCCGAGGCCGTCAACGGTCAGCCGGGGGAGTTCACCGAGGTAGGTGATTCTCCGGCGGGTAAAACTGATTATTCCTCTGATGATGGAAACACATCGGATGATGTTTCCTACTTCTATAAGGTGGTTGCCGTCAACGTAGTCTATAATGAGGCAGGCGAGGAGTCCGAATTCACATCGGAATCGGATATGGCCGGGCCGATCACATCAACGCCGCAGTGGTTTCATAAACAGCGGATCAACACCCTGGTCGGCATGTGTCTGTTGTCGTTTTTCATCATTTACTACATTGCTCAGGCCAAAGCCGGCAAGAAGCTGTTTATTCGCAAGATTGCTGGAATGGAAGCGGTCGACGAGGCGGTCGGGCGCGCCACCGAGATGGGCAAGAAGATATTCTACATCTCCGGCATTGGCGACATGGACAATATGATGACGATTGCCGCCATGACCATACTGGGAAGAGTGGCGGAGATGTCGGCCCAGTACGAGACATATCTTGATGTGCCGGTTTGTCGTTCGATGGTGATGGTGACGGCGCGTGAGGTGCTCAAAGAGGCCCACTCCAAAGTGGGACGGCCTGATGCTTACAAAGACGACATGGTGCACTACCTAACCGATGATCAATTCGGTTACGCAGCCGGTGTCGATGGGCTTTTCGTACGTGAAAAGCCGGCCACGATCTTTTTCATGGGGCAGTTCTATGCCGAGTCGCTGATTTTGGCTGAAACCGGCAACTCGATCGGCGCCATCCAGATTGCCGGCACGGCTATGCCGTCGCAGTTGCCGTTCTTCATAGCGGCGTGTGATTATACCCTGATAGGTGAGGAATTGTTTGCAGCTTCGGCTTATCTATCCAAGGAGCCGAAATTGCTTGGGTCGCTCAAAGGACAGGATATGGGCAAGGGAGTCGTATTGGCTGCTATATTGTTGGGAGTCCTGCTTGAGACATTCGGTGTTTTCCAACTCTCCAACCTGTTTTCGGTGATAGACTAATATGCGACAAGAAATACCCCTGCTCATCACGGCCATAGTCGGCATCGGATTCGTCATCCAGTACTTCATTCCGCACTGGCCGTTCGGCAAGATGAGCGACTGGTTCTCCGACTGGTTCTCGATTGTGGGAGCCTGCGCCATCATCCTCGGTGCGCTTAATCTGTTGAAAGTGTCCATAGAGAAGACCTATCGGCGCAAGGAGGACTGGGGCTACGCGGCGGTTATCATCGCGTCTTTCCTCTTGATGACTATTATCGGGATAGCTGAGGGGCGTGGTTTCCGCAATCCCGGCACATCGTTTGACTGGCTTTACAACTTTGTTTACATCCCGTTGTCGGCGACCATGTTCGCGATCCTGGCCTTTTTTGTGGCGTCGGCTTCGTATCGCGCTTTTCGGGCTCGCAATTTCGAGGCTACACTACTGTTGATAGCAGCCTTCTTTGTCATGATCGGTCGGGTGCCGGTTGGGCATACCCTGTCGTCGTTCATGCCGATCGGGTGGCAGTTGTCTGATCTGGCCTCGTGGGTGATGACCGTCCCGCAGGCGGCCGGACAACGCGCAATAATGATCGGGATCGGGTTGGGGATTGTTTCCACATCGCTCAGAATCATCCTTGGGCTTGAGCGCGCGCATATCGGAGGCGGCAAATGAGCGTTCGAACCAAAGAACTCATCGCCCTGGGCGTGATCAGCCTGTTTGCCCTGATCTTCTACCTCGGTAAAGTGTGGGGTTGGGGAACGTTTGAGTTCCCGACGTTGCTATCTTTTATTGTGATGGCTTTCATTGGCTTGTCCCTATTATGGATACTGATTCTCACTCTGAAGGGGAGGCTGATTGAACGACGGGTAGTATTTGTCTATGTAGGCTTTGCGGTGGCGCTGCCGCTATTCATGTCGTTTTCACAGAAAATTACGATCTCACCTGAAGTCTATCAGCTTCATGAAGCCATAATGGAGTTGCCGGCCGGTTCCAAGGTTCTGATTTCGTTCGATTACGATCCACCTTCGGCGCCGGAGTTGCAGCCGATGGCGGAGTCGATCATCCGGGTGTGTTTCGAGAGAGATCTGAAAGTTATCGTGATGGGGTTGTGGCCCCAGGGACCGCAGCAGGCCAATCTGGCGCTGGAGAGAGTGTTTGAAGACTCGGCGATCCTGGCCAAGAACCTCCAGTACGGAGAGGATTACGTCAATTTGGGATTTCAAGCCGGTAATGAGTTTGTGATCCAGCGCATGGGCAGTTCCTTTGAATCTATGTTCTCAAGTGACTACGAAGGCACACCATATAGAGAGATACCACTGGTCAGAAACGTGCGGAATTTCTCCAACGTCGACTTCTCGGTTAATCTGTCAGCCGGTTTTCCCGGCACGGTTGAATGGGTGCAGATAGCCGTCGATCGTTATGGCCTCCTCATGGGCGCCGGTAACACGGCGGTGCAGGCGCCGGTAATGTATGCTTATCTCAACGCCGGGCAGTTGGAGGGATTGTTGGGCGGCATGAGCGGCGCGGCCGAGTTTGAGGCGGTCGCAGAGTATCGGGCAAAAGGCACCAAGTTCATGCTGTCACAGACGTTTGCACATGTGGTCGTGATCGCTTTTATCATAATCGGCAACGTGGCCTTCTTTAGAAGTGGTCGCAAGTCGAAGTTGAAAGGGAATTAGGAGCCGGCACTTATGGAGCACTTCGCACTCTGGCTTTCAGCTTTCCTGACTCTCGGGATTCTCTCCTTTCTTTATAAGGACAATCCCTGGTACAAACTGAGCGAGGCGATCTTTGTCGGTATCTCGGCCGGATTCTGGTTTGTGACGTTGTTCTGGGACAATCTTGTCGGCAAGTTCTGGGATGGCTGGCAGGATGAGCCTATGCTCTTCGTCGGCGCTGCTCTCGGCTTCCTGATGCTGTTGAGGCTGGTGCCGAAGATCGGATGGATCTCGCGGTGGCCACTGGCCTTTATCGTCGGCGCCACCAGTGGTCTCTGGCTGATGAACTACCTGGCCTCGAATATCATGGTCCAGGTCCAGGCGACGATCCAGCCGCTGTTTTCGATCAGCTACGCAAGTGGGTTTGATGCCGGGTGGGGTGCAATTATCAGCAGTTTGGTAATCGTCGTGGGAACCTTCACCGGGTTGGTGTATTTCTTCTTCTCAAAGGAACACAAAGGTGCGTTTGGGGGAGCCGCACGGGTTGGAATTTTCTTCATTATGATCACCTTCGGAGCTTCGTTCGGTTACACCGTGATGAGTCGTATGTCACTGTTGATTGGACGGATGGATTTCCTTCTGGGCGACTGGCTGGGGATGATAGGATAGTGTCGTTACCACTGGCAGCGACATCCCCGCGTTTATCCGTACATCTGTTTCTGTCTATTATAGTTATAGCTCTGGCTACCTGCTCGTCTGCTTTCGGTCAGAGTGATTCTCTGTTGGACACGACCGTGGTCGATGACACCGTATCGATCACAGCCGCGCCGGTGACGACGCTTTTGGTGGAGGATGGCAGGTACGATAACGGTGACTCACTGAGGCTGTTCTGGGTGCCGTCGATTGATGATCAGCTCATCGATAGCAAGGTCACCGGCTACCGCGTTTACCGTGCGGTCAATGGGGGAGACGCCGAGCCAATAGTCGATCTGCTTCCCGGAGTCGGCAACTACACGGACAAGAATGTCGAGTTGGACAGTTCTTATGTGTACTATGTCGCCACCCTCACCGAGAGCGGCGAGTACCCGTCGATTCACACCGAGTCGAAATCACCACAGCGGGAGTGGATCAATTTCAGGCGCGGTTATCTGTTTATCATCATGATTATTATCTCGGCTGCCATAATCTTCTATGTCGAGACGGCCAAGCGCGGCAAGAAACTGTTTGTACGCAAGATCGCCGGATTGGAAGCGATCGACGAGGCGGTCGGTCGGGCTACTGAGATGGGTCGACCGGTGTTGTTCATCCCCGGCATTCACGACATGGACGATGTGCAGACACTGGCGGCGTTGACTATCCTCGGACGAGTTTCGCGCACTATCGCCGACTACGACAGCAAGATTTTTATGCCGGTAGCTCGATCACTGGTGATGACGGCGGCGCGTGAGACGATCAAGGCTTCGTACCAGGCGGCCGGGCGTCCGGATGCTTACAGTGATGACATGGTCAACTATGTTACCGATGAACAGTTTGGCTATGTCGCCGCAGTTGACGGTCTGATGGTTCGCGAGAAACCGGCAACCGTGTTTTTGTTGGGTGCCTTCTTTGCAGAATCGCTGATTCTGGCCGAGACCGGCAACTCAGTCGGCGCCATTCAGATTGCCGGGACGGCCCGTCCGGCGCAGTTACCGTTTTTTATTGCCGCCTGCGATTTCACCCTCATCGGTGAGGAGTTATTCGCCGCCTCCGCTTACCTGTCAGGTGAACCGAGGATGTTAGGTTCGCTCAAGGGTCAGGATGTAGGCAAGGCAATCGCCATGATCACGATTCTACTTGGCGTAGTGGCGGTGACCATGAGTGAGGCGTGGGATGTTGGAATAATGACAGACTTGCATGCCTGGTTAGTGAAAGTATTCTCCTCGAGTTGAACTTGATATGAGACAGCAAATACCACTGTTAATCACGTTTATTGTCGGCACCCTGTTGATCGTGTCGGTCTTCATCCCGCCGTTTGGGGACCTGGAGACAACATTCAACATCTGGTTCGACATCATCGCGGTGTTTGCTTTTTTCCTTGGCGGCGGCAACCTGCTCAGGGTCCATATAAACAAGCTGAGAAAGCGGAAGCGAGACTGGGGTTTTTCGATAGTCACGATCGTTGGATTCCTTGTGATGCTGATCGCGGGTTTGTTCAAGATCGGCAACCCCGGCGACATCGCCTCAGCCGTGGATGCACCCGGCTCTCTGTTCTACGATATTTTCAACTCAGTGCAGTATCCTTTGAGTGCGACCATGTATTCGCTGCTGGCGTTCTTTGTGGCCTCGGCGTCATATCGCGCCTTCAGAGCCAAGAATCGTGAAGCAACCCTCTTGTTGATAGCGGCGTTTATTATTCTTCTGGGCAGGACACCGTTTGGAGTGATGCTCACTTATTGGGTCCCGGATTCCACATCGCTTTTGCAGATTCCAAACTTAGCCATTTGGATCATGAATTCCCCGAACTTAGCCGGACAGCGCGCCATCATGATTGGTATCGGGTTGGGTGTCATTTCGATGTCGCTACGGTTGATATTGGGCATTGAACGCTCGTATCTGGGAGGGGACAAGTGATGGCGTATCTCGGCGTGATAATCTCGATGTTGGTGATTTTCGGCGGTCTGGCCTGGCTGCTGTTTCGATCCATAAAAGGTCGTGAGGTCGAGCGCCGGGTCATTTTTGTTTTCATATTTGTAGCCGTCGCGGCGCCGATCCTGTTCCCGATTACATTTGAGGAGCACGCCTCACCGGTTGTGAAAGGTCTTTTCGATCACATCGATACGCTTCCGCCCGGGTCGCGTGTTCTTATTTCGTTTGACTACGATCCGGCCATGGCGCCGGAAGTGCAGCCGATGGCCAACGCTATCTCGTTTCATTGCCTCGACAGAGGGCATAAGGTAGTCTTCATGTCCCTGTGGGCCACCGGACAAACTCTTTTGTTCAACACGCTGGAGGATGTGATCCGGCCGGAGTTTCCCGATTTGATTGACGGCGTTGATTTTATCAGTACTGGTTACAAGGCGGGCAACGAAGGCGTGCTCAACGTGATCGTGTCGGATTTCAAGAAGATGTTCCCGACCGATGTGAACGGAGTGCCGCTGGACAGTGCGGTGATATTCGATGAGATCAACTCGTGTGCCGATTTCGATTTGATCGTGGCTCTTGGTGGCGGTCGTCCGGGACCCAAGGAGTGGGTGTTGTTCGTGGGCGATCCGGCCGATGTGCCGATCGGTGTCGGCGTGGCGGCGGTGGTGGCGCCCCAGTTGTACCCGTACTATCCACGACAGATTATCGGAATGCTGGGTGGGGTCAAGGGCGCGGCCGAGTACGAATCGGAGTTGGCCCATCGTCACGAACGATTCAAAAACATGGCCCAACCCGGTCTTAAGATGATGGGGCCGCAGACACTGGCGCACATTGTGATCATATGCTTCATCGTCATCGGCAACGTCGCTTTCTTCCGCAGTCGCAGGAGAGAGGGCCGATGAGGCGCACGACTTACATTGTGGTTGCAGGCGTGGTCCTGCTGTTTGGGCTGAGTTGGGTTCTTCATGCCGTATCGATGTCGGGTGAGGCAGATGGTATTGAGCGCGCGTTCATGATCACTATGGCGGCCTTCCTGACTCTGGCGATCTACTCGTTCCTTTACAAAGACAATCCGTTCTATAAGTTCGCCGAGCATCTCTATGTCGGTGTGTCGGCGGCCTATTGGATGTGTCAGGCTTTCTGGTCGACGATCGTCGGTAACCTCTTTCCCAGGTTGTCGGAAGGTCTGTCCAATTACTTCCAACAACCGTACCAGGCCAGTGGCTGGAACATAACATATTGGATCCCGGTGATACTCGGCATCATGTTGTTGATGCGTCTCACGGAGAAGTATGGCTGGATGTCGCGCTGGCCGTTGGCTATGATAGTGGGTACCACCGCCGGGTTGAACTTTGTGCGCTATTTGCGCTCGGACTTTGTTGTACAGGTGTCATCGACATTCATGCCGCTGTTGGGCGAGGATCCGCACAGATGGCAGGGGTTCGGCGCTTTCATCTCCAACCTGGACCTGTCCGCTACCGGACAATTGGCTGCGATCGTATCTAACTGGGTGATATTCTTTGGTGTCATTTGCGGTATCATTTACTTCTATTTCTCCAAGGAGCATTCCGGCGCCTTCGGACGCGCGTCACGATTGGGTATCTGGATTTTGATGATTACTTTTGGCGCGTCGTTCGGTTACACGGTGATGGGTCGCATATCACTGTTGGTAGGGCGCATTACTTTCCTATTCAGAGATTGGCTGGAAATAATATCTTAAACGATTCTCTCATCAGACAGGGAGAAGCTTATGAAGCATAGATTCCTGATAGTTGGCCTGTTGTTGCTGTTCGGCCTGTCTTCAGTCTGGGCTCAGACGGAACCGCCTGTGGTGGATAGTATGGTGGTGGATTCCACTGAACTCTTCCCGGCGGCGGTCTCTGATGTACAGGTGGTAGACAAACCGAACGATCACGGTCATGCTGTCATCGTGACCTGGGAAACTTCGGCTGACGATGGCGGCGGCAAGAACAATGTGCTGCGTTACGAAATCTTCTATAGCACTTCGTTCGACGGTCCTTTCGACAGCGTTGGTGCGGTGCCGGCCGGCACGGGTGAGTTCAGGCACATCGGATCGAAAGAACCGTTGGACAGCGCGTTCGTACCTGACTACACCGACCTCTTCTACCAGATCGACGCTGTGACGGCTGATCCGACTATTCGCACCACCTCGGATGTCCTGGGTCCAGTGCAGTGTTCGGGTCAGTGGTTTAACACCGGCCGGATTCCGGTGCTGGTGGCGGTGCTGATCTTCGGCCTGCTCACAGCGTTCTTCGTGCTCAGCGCGAAACGCGGTAAGAAACTGTACGTTCGTCCGATCGGAGGTATCGAAGCGGTCGATGACGCTATCGGGCGCGCCACAGAGATGGGACGTCCCATTCTATACGTGCTGGGTCTCGGTTCGGCGGCCGACGTAGCTACGATTGCCTCGTTCACGATTCTGGGTCGTGTCGCCAAGCGCGTCGCCGAGTACCAGACGGAGTTGATTGTGCCGACCTATGATCCGATTGTTATGTCGGTTGCTCAGGAAGTGGTGAAGTCGTCGTACTTCGATGCCGGTCGTCCCGAGGACTTCAAAGAGGACTGCGTTCACTTTGTCACCCAGTCACAATTCGCCTACGTGGCGGCGGTTAACGGTATCATGCTCAGGGAACTGCCTGCTACATGTGTTTATATGGGTAAGTTTTTCGCCGAGTCGCTGTTGTTGGCCGAGACAGGGTCACTGGCCGGCTCAATCCAGATATCCGGCACTGATGAAATTGCTCAGATACCGTTCTTTATTGTGGCCTGCGACTACACATTGATTGGTGAGGAACTCTACGCGGCGTCGGCCTATCTCGGTCGTGAACCAAAGTTGCTGGGTTCGTTGAAAGCTCAGGATTGGGCCAAGGCAGCGTTTGTTGCGCTGGCGATAGTCGGGTTGCTGGCGGCCAACTTCGAATGGTTTGAGTTTACAACCCTGTTCCAAGTGATTGATTGAAGGAGATGAAGGAATGAGACGACAAATACCTTTCGGACTGGTCTTCATCTTCGGCATCTTCATGGTGTTCCAGTTCTTTGTACCGCATGAGAAGTCTGAGTGGGTCTACGAGTTTCTGCTGGACTGGATCATTGTAATCGGCATTTTCGCTCTGGCGCTGGGTATCTGGTCGCTGTTCAAAGTGTCGGTGGAGAAGATCAAGCAGGGTAAGGAAGGAGGCAACTACTCCTACATCACGCTGGTTGGTCTGTATATGATGGTTGCCTTCGGGTTTACCCAACAGACCGGCGAGGGCTGGGGGCTGTACTTCCTGTGGATCATGTTGTGTAGCGCCTGCATAGTGTCACTGATGCGACTCAGAGCGTCCACCGACTCAGGCAAGAAACGGATGTGGGCTCTGGCTTCGGTGGGATTTCTGGTGGCTGCGGTGCTGGTGGCGATATTCGATGATGCCTGGGCCTTCTTCCTGTACACCCCGGAAGGGCTCGAAAACAGCATGTTCGAGATATTCTTCGACCACATTATGATGCCGATTCTGGCGACGATGTTTTCGCTTTTGGCGTTCTACATCGCATCGGCCGCCTATCGCGCTTTCAGGGCGCGCAACGTACTGGCCTCGCTGCTCTTGTTGGCAGCCCTGCTGGTGATGTCGCGTTTCAACCCGGTCATACCCGGCGCCGAGTATGTGGCCAACGCCTCCAACTGGTTGATGAATGTGCCCAATCTGGCGGCGCAACGTGCTATCGTGATCGGTATCGGTCTGGGAATTGTCGGTACGGCGCTGAAGATTATTCTCGGCATTGAACGCGGCTATATGGGTAGAGGTTGAGGAGGCTGCTATGGAACTATTTGAAAGACTAATGAAACTAGACCGACGGTGGGTCTTCCTGCTGTTGATCATCGTCTGCGTCTGGGCCTATGCTTCCAGCTTCTCGGTACCCATTCTCGTTATGCCTGAGGTCCAGTCTATCTATGACAAGGTCGAAGGGTTGCCGGAAGGTTCTGTTGTGCTGGTGGCGATAGATTACGATCCAAACAATCTGGCCGAATTGCATCCGATGACCTACGCTCTCGTGGAGCAGTGCTGGCGTAAGAAGATCAAGACAATCTTCACGGCGCTTTCCATGAACGGACCCGGTATGTGCGTTCAGGCCATACGCGATATAACCGATAGTGTGAGCCGGGACAAAGAGTATAACGGCGTTATGTATAAGGGCCGGGAGGTTGTCAACGGCGTTGACTACTGTTTCCTTGGCTACAAACCATACTACGCGATAGTGATTCTCGGTATGGGGCAGGCCTTCAATCAGCCGTATCCAACCGACTACTACGGTACACCGCTTGATGAGGTGCCGATGATGCGTGGTATCATCAACTACGATCAAGTAGATTTAGTTGTCGACATTTCCGGCGGCAACATTACCGACGCCTGGATTTCTTATGGTCAGGGACGCTTCGGCTTTGATCTGGCGCTCGGACTCACCGGCGTTATGACGGCGCAGTATTACCCGTACCTCGGCAGCGGACAGGTTATCGGGATCATGGGGGGCCTGTTAGGCGCCGCCCAATATGAGAAGCTCACCGATAATCCCGGTCGAGCCAAGGACGGGATGAGAGTTCAACTCCCGGCTCACCTGGTGATCATATTGTTCATCATCATGGGTAATGTAGGCTTCTTCGCCAACAAATTGCGACTAAGACGTGAAGGGAGGGCATAGTAATGGAATTCACTAGTTTTCTTTGGCTGACTTTCGGCGTATTCGTGACGCTTTGCACTATGTCCTTCCTGTATAAGGACAACCCGTTTTACAAGTTTGCCGAGCATTTGGTGGTGGGCGTTTCGGCGGGATACTTCGTCATCATCCTGTGGCACCAGGGTCTGGTCCCCAAGTTGTTCGAACGGCTGGAGGACGGTGACTGGTACTACGGCTTTCTCAATTCGTCACACTGGGAGTACATAATCCCGGCGATTCTCGGGTGTCTGATGTGGGCTCGGTTTTCGAAGAACTACTCGTGGCTTTCGCGGTGGCCGATGGCGCTGTATATCGGTATCTCCGCCGGTCTGGCGATTCCACTGGAAATGTCCAACAAGGTCAACAAGCAGCTCCATGCGATGATGGTGGAGATCGACTGGGCCAATTTCTTCGGCCACGACGGTTTCAATCTTTTGGATGTGACCAGCGGTTTCTCGCAACTGCTGATCATGGTCGGCACCATTTCGGCCATTGTCTATTTCTTCTTCTCCAAGGAGCATACCGGAGTGTTTGGTCGCGTGGCCACGTTCGGCATCTGGATATTGATGATCGGTTTCGGTGCGTCGTTCGGGTTCACGGTGATGGCGCGAATCTCGCTGTTCATCAATCGTCTGCAGGATACGTTTGACTGGGGTGGTGTCGCCTTCGACTCGACGAACCAACACTACAGTGGCATGTTCCCGGGCGTTTTCTGGGCGTTTACGTTGTTCGTGATTGGGTATGTCGTCTATGAGATTGTAACTTACCTGAAACAGCGGTCGGCAACTACTCAGTAGACGTGCTCTATCGAAAAATAGATGAATCCCACCCCGCCTATATTTGTGCCAAATGACATTGGAGACATTTTTGTTCTGCTGATTGGTTTATTGTGGCAGTTTGGGGAGAGGACGGAGG